>NZ_JASGFM010000054.1:0-42653 GCF_047605565.1 Labrys sp. (in: a-proteobacteria) | reverse complement strand
GGATCACCGAGATGAAGGAGCGGTTCATGCCCTTGCACATGATGTAGGACAGGATGGCGCCCGACGAGCCCACCAGCGCCCCGGTGATGATCAAGGCAAGGTTGCCCAGGGTGAAGCCGATGCCGGCCGCTGCCCAGCCCGAATAGGAGTTGAGCATCGAGACCACCACCGGCATGTCGGCCCCGCCGATCGGGATGATGATCAGCCCGCCCAGCACCAGCGAGGCGATGACGATCAGCCAGAACAGGGTGTGGCTGGCCGAGAGCACGAAGGCGATGATCAGGGCGACCAAGAGCGCGGCCAGGGCCGCATTGATGACATGGCGGCTCGGCAGCAGGATCGGTGCACCCGACATGTTGCCGTTGAGCTTGGCGAAGGCGATCACCGAGCCGGTGAAGGTGATGGCGCCGATGGCCACCCCCAGCGACATCTCCACCAGCGACTGCGCTTCGATCTCCCCGCCATGGGCGATGCCGAAGGCGGCGGGGGCATAGAGGGCGCCGGCGGCCACGAACACCGCGGCCAGGCCCACGCCCGAATGGAAGGCGGCCACCAATTGCGGCATCGCCGTCATCGCCACGCGCCTGGCCACCACGGCGCCGAGCCCGCCGCCGACGGCCAGGCCTGCGACCACCAGCAGCCAGCCCGACACGCCCGAGGGCGGGGACACTGCCAGCGTGGTCAGCACGGCAAGGCCCATGCCGATCATGCCGAAGCGGTTGCCCTGGCGCGAGGAGGTCGGCGAGGACAGCCCGCGCAGCGCCAGGATGAACAGCACGCCGGCGACGAGATAGAGGAACTGGGTGAGATTCACGGACATGGACGCTTCCTCACTGGCCGGCGCCGGCGGCCGAAGAGGCCCCGGTCTTCTTGGTCTTGTCGGCGGTCTTGTCCTTGGGCTTGTACATGGCCAGCATGCGCTCGGTGACCAGGAAGCCGCCGAAGATGTTGATGGAGGCCAGCACCAAAGCCAGGAAGCCGAAGCCGCGGGCCCACCAGGGCCCGCTCTCGTCCCCGGCCAAGGCGACGCCGACCGAGAGCAGGGCGCCCACCACGATCACCGAGGAGATGGCGTTGGTCACCGACATCAGCGGGGTATGCAGGGCCGGGGTGACCGACCACACCACGTAATAGCCCACGAAGATGGCGAGCACGAAGATGGCGAAGCGGAAGACGAAGGGATCGATCGCCCCGCCGGTGGCGGCATGGGCCACGCCCCCCAGCGTGGCGGCGAGCTGGTCGGCATAGTCCTGGGCGTGTCTGGCGGCCTCGCCGGCAGCCTGCGCCGCGGCCTGGGCCTTGTCGAGAAGCTCTTGGGGCGTGTCGGCCATGTCGGTCTCCCTCGATGGGATGGATCTGATTGGGGGGCGGGTCCCGCTCCATCCTCTCGATGGAGCTGAAGACCCGCCTTCTTCTGGAAGGCGTTCGGCTCCAGGCGGGTCCCGCTCCATCTCTCGATGGAGCTGAGAAGACCCGCCCCCCGATCGTCAGGCCGGCTGGGGCTGGAAGGAAGGATGCACCACCGCCCCGTCCTTGGTGAGCAGGGTGGCCTTGACCAGCTCGTCCTCCCAATTGGGCGCCAGCGTCTTTTCCTTCTTGTCGACCAGCGTCTCGACGAAGGCGAAGAGGTTGCGGGCATAGAGCGAGGAGGCGGAGGCGGCCAGGCGGCCGGGTACGTTGAGATGGCCGATGATCTTGACCCCGCCCGGCGTGACCACGACCTCGCCGGGGCGGGCGCCCTCGACATTGCCGCCGCGCTCGACGGCCAGGTCCACCAGCACGGAGCCGGGCTTGAGGCTGTCCACCATCGCGGCCGAGACCAGGCGCGGGGCGGGCCGGCCGGGGATCAGAGCGGTGGTGATGACGATGTCCTGCTTCTTGATGTGCTCGGCCACCAGGGCGGCCTGCTTGGCCTGGTACTCCGCCGACATCGGCTTGGCGTAGCCGGCCGCGGTCTCGGCCTGCTTGAATTCCTCGTCCTCGACGGCGACGAATTTGGCGCCGAGCGAGGCGACCTGTTCCTTGGCGGCCGGGCGCACGTCGGTGGCGGTGACCACCGCGCCCAGGCGCCGGGCCGTGGCGATGGCCTGCAGGCCGGCGACACCGGCGCCCATCACGAAGACCTTGGCGGCGGGCACGGTGCCGGCGGCCGTCATCATCATCGGAAAAGCCCGGCCGAACTCGGCACTGGCGTCGATCACCGCGCGGTAACCGGCAAGGTTGGCCTGGGAAGACAACACGTCCATCACCTGCGCCCGGGTGATGCGCGGCATCAGTTCCATGGCGAAGGCCGACACGCCCGCCTGCGCCAAAGCGGCGAGCGCCTCGTGCTGGCCATAGGGATCCATGATGGCGAGGACCAGGGCGCCCCTGGGATAGGCGCCGAGCTCGTCCGCCCGCGGGCGGCGTACCTTCAGGACAATGGCGGCCCCTTCCAGCGCTTCGGCATTGGAAGCCACCACGCTCGCTCCGGCCGCCGCATAGTCCTCGTCCGTGATCCCGGAGGCCAGGCCCGCACCGCTCGCGACCCGAACCGCCGCGCCAAGCGCAAGCAGCTTCCTGATCGTGTCGGGCGTCGCGCCAACGCGAGGTTCGCCGGATTCAACTTCTGCCGGGACAGCTATGCCGATCATGATCGCTCCTCGCACAGGGCTGCAGGGATATGCAGAGAGGTCGCTCCGGTCTACGCCGGGATCGTTCGCCGAGAGCATTTTCCAGAAAAGCCGATAGACTTCTCGTTCAAGAAAACGCGTAAAAACAAATAGCTAGGTAAAAAGTGCGATTCGGAGAAATCGCGTTTTGCTCCAGGGGACGCGGCAACAGGCTCCCGCCCTCATGGAGCGGTCGCAGGTCCGGCCATGTCCCCTGCGGCAGCCGCCGCTTCAGTGGGAGAGGAGCAGCAGGATCAGAAGTCCCAGGATCAGCACGAGGGCGCCGGGCTTCCAGCTCCAGCTCTTCACCGCCATGCCGAATACGGTGGCGATGGTCGACAGGATCGCGATGATCGAGCAGATGCCCCAGCGGCCGCTGGTGCCGCCGATGGCCAGCGCAACCACGATGCCCAGGGTCCAGGCCATTCCGATCGCGGAAAAACGCAGGAACCCCTCATAGGTGTTCTTGTGATCGGAAAAGTCGTGGGCGGTCATCGTGTCGTGATGTGCTTCGGCCATTTTCATCCCCAGATTTGGACAAAGGGGCTTTAACCCGAAGAGCCGGTTTATGCAATGCGGCGATTTGGTGGCATGGCCCGGTCGCAGGCAGTGCCTGCATCAATACCAGGCATCGGGCATGGCAGCCTTGCGTTCGGTGACGAAAGCTTCCAAAGCCTCGCGCTTATCCGTGTCGAGGGGCGGCGCCTCATAGGCCTCCAGCATCGCCTTCCACTTGCGGTTGGCGCGCTGGACGATGTCGTGGCTGCCCTCTTCGCTCCATTGCTCGAAGGAATTGTTGTCCGAGAGCGGGAAGTCGTAGAAGGCGGTTTCATAGTTGCGCATGGTATGGGCGCTGCCGAGGAAATGCTTGCCCGGCCCAACCTCGTGAAAGCCGTCGAGCGCGAAGGCGTTCTCGTCGACGGGCATGCCCCGCGCGAAGGTATGGAAGGCGCCGAGCTGGTCGGCATCGATCACGAATTTCTCGTAGGACATCGCCAGGGCGCCTTCGGCCCACCCAGCCGCATGCAGGATGAAATGGGCCCCGGCCAGGAAGGCCGGCCACATCGAATTGGCACTCTCATAGGCGGCCTGGGCGTCTGGGATCTTGGAAGCGCACAGATTGCCGCCGCAGCGCAGGGGCACGCCGAGCCGGCGCGCCAGCGCGCCGATGCCGAGATAGCCGAGCGCCGGTTCCGGCGTGCCGAAAGTGGGGGCACCGGATTTCAGCGACATCGAGGACAGGAAATTGCCGAGGATGGCCGGCGCGCCCGGCCGCTCGAGCTGGGTGAGGGCCACGCACATCATGGCTTCGGCGAAGCATTGCGCCAAGGCGCCCGCCGTGGTCACAGGCCCCATGGCACCTCCGAGGATGAAGGGCACGCAAACGGCTGCCTGGTTGGCCCTGGCATAGGTGCGGATGACGCGCGAGGCCTCCCCGTCCAGCACCAAAGGCGAATTGGTGTTGACGTTGCCGAGGATGACGCAGTTGGCGTCGACGAAATCAGCCCCGAACAGCACGCGGCACATCTCGATGGAATCGGCGGCCCGCGGCGCCGTCGTCACCGAGCCCATGAACGCCTTGTCCGACAGGGTCATATGGGCCAGCACCATGTCGAGATGCCGCTTGTTGACGGGCACGTCGACCGGCTCGCACACCGTGCCACCGGAATGATGCAGCCAGGGCGTCAGATAGGCGAGACGGACGAAATTGCCGAAATCCTCCAGCGTGCCATAGCGCCGGCCGCGTTCGGCATCGGAAACGAAAGGCGAGCCATAGGCCGGCGAGAACACCGTATTGGGCCCGCCGATCACCACCGAGCGCTCGGGATTGCGGGCGTGCTGGACGAAACTCGCCGGGCAACTCGCCTGGATGATCGAGCGGACCAGGCCGCGTGGCGGGCGGATGCGCCAGCCATCGGTCTCGGCGCCAGCCTTGCGGAAGAGGTCGACGGCTTCCTGGTCGCCGCGGATCTCGAAGCCGACTTCCTCGAGGATGCGGTCGGCATGCTCCTCGATGCGGATGAGAGCTTCCTCTGACAGAATCTCATAGGGTGGAATCCGGCGGGTGATGTAAGCGGGCGCCGCCGGCCCGCTGCGCGCCCCGCGCCGTCCCGAACGGGCTCGCCTCGTCTCGGTCCCTGCTTCCGCCCCCATCGCGCCACTCCTGAATTGGACAGGGCGATGCTAGCCGGACGAAAATGTCTCAAAGACTGAAACCAGACATTCCCTGTTCTACAGGCGACAGTTTCTGCCCGCTCAGTGCACCGGCGAGATGATGGTGACGGAATGATCGAGCGAAAGCCGCCGGATGGCGAGTTCGGCCGCCATGACATTGTCGAGCCCGGTCAAGGTCGTCTCGGCCTCATCACCCTTCGCCTCATGGCGGACTTCCAGCGTGCCGAAGCCGCGTTCGATGCCCTTGCGCTCAACGCCCAGAATGGCCCTGCCGGAAAGGGCCTCCTCGACGCCGTTGCGGATGGAGATCAGCACCAGGCGCCGGTCGGTGATCAGCACCACGCGGTCCTTAGCCCGCCGATAGGCCGCCCAGGGGGCGCAGACGAGGTAGAGACCGAACAGGAAGGCCGGCACGGCGAGCAGGCTGAACAAGGCCGGCAGAATCAAGGAGCCGCCATTGTGGACGGCCTGCCAGACGGCAGCGAGACAGGCCCAGGCGATCGGCAGGCTGAGCACGGCGAGCAGGACGCCGGCCCCGAGGGTCGGCAAGGCATTGCGCGCAGCCTCGCGCGGGTCGGGCGCGGTGACGTAGACAATCGGCTCGGCAGGCGCCAATGCCTTCACGGCCGCGCGTCGCGCCGCCTCGCTCAGCCTCAACAAGCCAGACATGGTTCTTTCCGGTCCAATTTACCTGCCACCCAATTTGCTTGTCGTCCAATTCGCTTGTCACTTGGGCCATCTGGCCATAAAAGACCGGGCAACAGGGCCCCATCTCACACGGTTTGAACACAATGGACAAGTTCACCACGCTCACCGGCGTCGCTGCGCCGCTGGAAATCATGAACGTAGACACGGACATGATCATCCCCAAGCAATATCTCAAGACCATCAAGCGCACGGGCCTCGGCGCGGGGCTGTTTTCCGAGATGCGCTTCAACGATGACGGCAGCGAGAATCCGGATTTCGTGCTGAACAAACCTGCCTATCGCCAGGCCAAGATTCTGGTTGCGGGCGACAATTTCGGCTGCGGCTCCTCGCGTGAGCATGCCCCTTGGGCCCTGCTCGATTTCGGCATCCGCTGCGTGATCTCCACCTCCTTCGCCGACATCTTCTACAACAACTGCTTCAACAACGGCATCCTGCCGATCGTCGTCTCCGAGTCCGATCTCGAAAAATTGTTCGACGATGCCCGGCGCGGCGCCAATGCCACGCTGACGGTGGATCTCGAAGCCCAGGAAATCCACGGCCCGGATGGCGGTAGCGTCAAGTTCGACATCGATCCGGCCCGCAAGAACAAGCTGCTCAAGGGCCTCGACGATATCGGCGTGACCATGGAGAAGACCCCCTCCATCTCTTCCTTCGAGCAGAAGACGGCCGCGGCACGGCCCTGGATCTGAGCCTGTCGCGTACGGCCGGGCAACCGACCGCGAGGATACTTCAAATGCGCGCTCTGCTCTATGGCGAGGCGCGCATGCAACTTCCTGTGGCATCACGAACTCTTGCCGATTACCGCTGATGACGTTGGGAAACCGCCTCTAGAGCCGGAATTCTGAACGTCCTTATTGTACCGGATAATGAAGAATTAACGATGATCAGCTTGTAGTATGCGCGCGATTCGCATGCTCATTCTGATTCCCGGTTTGGAAGGTCTGTGATGCCTCAACTGTCCCGCCGCCTCTTCGTGCTCGGCGCTCCCCTCCTTTTGGCCGGCTGCGCCTCGTCGAAGCGGCTCTCCGCGGACTCGATTTTCGACGGCTGGGGCGGCAGCGATTACGACTATGGCGAAATCTATGCGGGCTTCGACGACAACGGCAATCCGGTCCCGGCGATCGACCTGAGGCGGATCGATGGGGCCTTCCTGCGCCGCGAGGTCTCCGACCCGACCGGCGAGGCGCCCGGCACCATCGTGGTCGACCCGCCCAACCACTATCTCTATCACGTGCATGAAGGCGGCAACGCCACGCGTTACGGCGTCGGCGTCGGCCGCGAGGGCTTTGCCTGGAACGGCCGGGCCACGATCAAGCGCAAGGCGGTGTGGCCGCGCTGGACCCCGCCCTCCGACATGGTCAAGCGCGACAGCGAAGCGGCCAAATGGGCGGGCGGCATGCCCGGCGGCCCCGGCAACCCGCTGGGCGCCCGCGCCATGTATCTGTTCCAGGGCAACCGCGACACGCTCTACCGCCTGCACGGCACCATCGACCCCTCCTCGATCGGCAAGTCGATGTCGTCGGGCTGCATCCGCCTGCTCAACCAGGACATCATCCATCTCTACAACAACACGCCCGTCGGCACGCGCGTGGTGGTGCTGGGCAGTGGCGGTGACGGCGGTGACGGCAGCTACGACGACCAGGAAGCGGCGATGTGATAGCGGCGTCCGGCGAACGCCCGCAGGCCGCCCAGTATAGTGCGGAGTATAGCGATTGCGGGACGGCCTCGGCGCGCCCGCAACCGTGCCGTCCTCAGTCGATCCCCTGTTGATTGGCGCTGCAGCCTCCACGTGACGAAATTTTCATGCGCAACCCTCTTGCACATGAACCATCGCAGACCCGATTTTCAGGCCATGACGAACGGGTTCCTTCCGATGCATTACGCGCGCACTGCCCTGCTCCTTGCCGGCATGACGGCCCTGTTCATGGTGATCGGGCTGATGCTGGGCGGCAAGGGCGGCATGATGATCGCCCTCCTGGTGGCCATCGGCACCAATCTGTTCGCCTATTGGCGTTCGGGCGACATGGTGCTGTCGATGTACGGGGCCCGCGAGGTCAGCCCCGCCAGCGAGCCGGGGCTCTACAAGCTCACGGCCGGCCTTGCCCGCAATGCCGGCCTGCCGATGCCCAAGCTCTATCTCATCGACGATGCGCAGCCCAATGCCTTCGCCACCGGGCGCGATCCGGCCAATGCCGCCGTCGCCATCAATACCGGCCTGCTGCAATCGCTGTCGCGCGACGAGGTTGCGGGCGTGATCGCCCATGAGCTTGCCCATATCAAGCATCGCGACACGCTGTTGATGACCATCACGGCCACCCTGGCCGGCGCCATCTCGATGGTGGCCAATTTCGGCATGTTCTTCTCCGGCAATCGCGAGCGCAACTCGCTCGGCCCGATCGGCTCCATCCTGCTCGCCGTGCTGGCGCCGCTGGCCGCCATGGTGGTGCAGATGGCAATCTCGCGCTCGCGCGAATACGAGGCGGACCGTCTGGGCGCCGAGATCAGCGGCAACCCGCTGGCGCTCGCCTCGGGTCTGGCACGCATCCAGAACGCCGCCCATGCCATTCCCAACGAGCAGGCCGAGGCCCATCCCGCCACGGCGCATATGTTCATCATCAATCCGCTGTCAGGCCGGCCGATGGACAATCTGTTCTCGACCCATCCCGACACCCGGAACCGCATCGCGGCGTTGGAAGAGCAGGCCCGGCGCATGGGCGCGGGCCGGCAGCCGCCCCGCCAGGGTGGGTTCGTCGAGGGCGTCAACCTGGACGATCTCGGCCCACGCGGCCCGCAAAGCCCGAAGGGCCCCTGGGGCTGAGCCGGAGCGTTTGGATTTTGGCGGAATCGCCAGGGATCGCCGAGAATCGCAAAGACGCGTCGAACCAGAGAGTGCGAGCAAAGCGCGTTTCAGTCGAAACGCGCTTTGCTCTGTTCACTGGATCTTAGCGTAGCTCTCCGCAAAGCCGGCGAGCGGCAGCTGCACGCTGACATCGTTGCGCTGCAGGTTCTGGAATGTCGTCTTGAGCTGCTTGCCGGTCTTCATCCGGGCCAGCAGCCCGGCATCGAGCGGCGTGCCGACATAGCAGCCGGCGCCGTCGCAGGTCTGCAGGGGATAGCTCGCCACCTGGCCGTCATCGACCTGCAGCTTGAGGCCGGCCGGCAGATAGAGCCCGAGCGGCAAGCGCACCAGCACCACGGGGGCGCGAGTGTCGCTGGGAACGCGGACCGAGAAGCCGACCACGAGCTGGCCGGTATTGTTCATCACCGCGTTTTCCTCGACCACGCAGTCGAGTGGCCCCTGCCGGGCGTCCGCGGTGCAGCGCGTCACCCAACCGGGCGCCGCAGGAGCGGGGGCTGCGGCAGGCGCCGGGGCCGCCGCCTTGGGAGCCTCGGGGGCGGCAGGTTTCTTGGCCTGCGCCTGCGCACTGCCCACCAGCAGGCAGGCCAGGCCCGCCGCCACCGTCAATTCAACCACACGATGCATCGTCGCCTATCCGTCCTTCGATTTACCAGCTGTAGCGAAGCCCGCCCGACCCGGTGAGGTCGTGCGAGGATTTGGAGAAATTGCCGCTGAACTTGCCGTAAACCGACAGGCCCGAGGCCGAGACCAGGTTCACGCCCGCTTCCACCAGAGCCGAATCCCGCGGCGCCGAAGCGCCGTAGACCACGAAATTATAGCCGGGTGCCGCCGTGAAGCCGGCTTCGACCGAGCGCCGGTTCGCGAACTCGTGCACCCAGGAGGCGCGCAGGAAGGGTTCGAGATAGGTCGTCTCGCCGAAATAGAAGCGGGTATCGATCTGCGCCCCCAGGAAGGATGGGAACGAGTTGATGGTCCGCCCGGCATAATTGAGGGCAAGGCCGCCAGTGGTGCCCTGGGCATGCTCGGTCGAGCCGTCCAGGTGCAGCGAGGAGAATTGCAGTGCCGCGAAGGGCGTGACGTTCACCCCGGAGAAATTGGCCTTGTAGCCTCCCTCCAGGCGCCCGCTGATCGCACGGCCGTCGAAGCTGTTGCCGAGCGCGTCATAGGCACCCGCCACCGGATTGACCGGGGCATCCGTGCCCTGGATCATGGCGTAGCGCTGGGTGGTGGCGTGCATGACGTCGAAGCCGAGCAGGCCGTTGGCGTAGAAATTGCCGTATTTGGCCGCCCCGTACAACGCGATATGGCCGGCATCCACCTTGCCCGTGGTGGCCCGCTGCTCCACCCCGAAGGCGGAATGTCCGCCGCCCACCGACAGGCCGATCAGATAGTTCGGATCGAACTGGTAGTCGAGGCCGGCCGCGATGCCCTGGTTATGGGTCTTCAGATTGCCGGAACCGACGACGGTGTTGCCGTCGAAGGAGGAGCCGCCGCCATACCCGGTGATCCAGGCGCGCCACAGGCGGGTGTCGCAGAAGGATGCGCCCTTCACGGTTTTGCCGCCGACATCGGCGCTGCAGCCGCCGACGGTCTTGCCGGTGAGATCGACCGCGTTGCCGTTCCGCCAGAAGTCGGCCTGCTGCATCACCGAGCGCATGAAGGCACCGCTGTCGGAGAACAGCGTCTGCTGCACGCCGGCCGTGCCTTCGCCGTCGATGGAGTCATAGGTCTTCTGCAAGGCGGCCACGTCCGGCTGGAAGAAGATGGCTGCCGCCAGCGGCACGAATTTCGGCGAAGTCTGGTCGGTCTGGATCGCGTTGATCGCATTGCCGACGGCATGCCCGTTCTCAGTCAGGCCGTCGGCCGAGAAGTCGATCTTGGTGCGCAGGATCGCGTCGTAATCGGTGAAGATCAGGCTGTAATTCGCCACCGCCGTCGGAATGGCATCGATGGTCATGCCGCTGTCGGTGACACCCTTTTCGGTGTGGACGATGACATGGTCGCTGGTACCCGGCGTCGCCTTGCCGGGGTTGAGCAGGTTGATCGAGACCTTGCCGGCGAGATCGGCCGCGCCCGAGACGTTGAGAAGGTCGGTGAAGCCGGGATTGCTCAGATCCGGCAGGGCCGCCGCCAGCATTGCCACCGACGTTGTCGTGCTCCAATCGGCGTTCCGGTCGAGGTCAAAGTCCAGCATGTAGCTGCCATCGGCCTTCTGGCCGAAATAGCCGGTCTCGTTGGTGGTGAAGACCCGATTGACGCCGCCAATCGCCATGAAGCCGGCATTGGAGAACAGATGGGCCGCGGTGTCGCCGAGCTGGACGGTGTCGCCGGTGACGAACCAGGCGCCGTTCTGGTTGTCGAAGGTGTTGAGGCCTGTTCCGAGCTTGACCGAACCGGTGACGAGGTTGGTGTTGGTCACCGCCTCGTTACCGGCCGAGCCATAGACGGCGAGGCCATCGATCCAGCCGGTCCCGATCAGCTTCTTGTCTTCGTCAAGGGCGAGGCCGACGGTCTTGCCGTAATCGGTAATCAGGCCTGCATTGGCGAGCGTGTTGGCCGCACCATCGAGGAAGCCGACGCCGGCGCCCATGCCGGTGCCGCCGACGATGCTGCTGTCGGCGTTGACGGTGATGGCGATATTGCCATTGGTCTTGCCGGCGCTCTGGGCCAGGATGGCGAAGGAGCCGGAGCCAGCCGTAAGGATATCGCCAGTCTGGTTGATGGTGACGTCGCCCGCCTTGCCGTCGCCGCCGGCGGAGCCTGCAAAGCCGATGCCGACGCTCTTGCCGTCGAGCAGGTTGGTGACCACGCCCTGCGCGGTTTCCGGCAAGGCATCGATGAAGGGCTTGGGCACGGTGAGGCCGCCCAGCGAATTGACCACGCCGCCGCCGCCGCCGATCGACTGGGCAAAGATGCCATGCGCATTGGTGCCATCGGTCGCAATCAGTTCGGCGGTGTTGATGACGCTGACCGCGCCGCCATTGCCGCCACCGCCTGCATCGGCGCCCCAGGCGCCGAGCCCGGTGGCCGCTGCCGCATAGCCGCCGCCACCGCCGACCGACTGGGCAAAGATAGCCGTGGAATTTTGGCCGAAGGTCAGCAGTGAACCGGCATTGGTGACCTTGACCATGCCGCCGTCGCTGCCTGCGGCCGCTCCACGCTCGAAGGAGACGAGGCCGTAGGTTTCGCCGGACGAACCGCCGCCACCGCCGACCGACTGGGCCATGATGGCATTGGACTGGTCACCGGTGGTGATGATGCTGATCTTGATCGGATCATCGTTGCTATCCCCAGGCGTCAGGTCAACGTCCTGGCCGCCCGCGGCATTGCTGATGGTCACGTCGCCGCCCTTGCCGCCGGCGCCGGACTTGCCGCCGATCGCCACCGCGCCGAGGCCGCCGCCGCCGATACCGCCGCCACCGCCGACCGACTGCGCGAACAGGCCGTTGGAGAAATCTCCCTCGGTCTGCACGAAGCCGCTATTGGCGATGCCGACGCTGCCACCATCGCCCGAGGCACCGCCGCTGCCGCCGACCTGCACGAGATTGACGCTGCCGACCAGGCTGCCGATGCTCTGCTTGTCATAGAGGAAGCCGCCGCCGGTGCCGCCGCCGGTGCCGCCGCCGCCACCGATCGACTGAGCGGTGACGCCATTGGACTCGCGGCCCTCCGTGAAGATATCGCCGGCATTGGCGACAGCGACCGTACCGCCATTGCCTGCAGCGCCGCCGGCGCCGCCGATGGCGAGGGCGCTGAGCGAACCGCCGCCGCCAGTGCCGCCACCGCCGCCGACCGACTGGGCGGTGATGCCGTTCGAGAACAGGCCCTTGGTGCCGAGATAGGCAAAATTGGTGACCGTGACAGCGCCGCCATTGCCGGCCGCCCCGCCATCGCCGCCGATATCGATCAGGCCGGAGCCTGCTCCGCCCTGGCCGCCGCCGCCGCCGATCGACTGGGCGAGGATCGCGCCGGAGGAGATGGTGCCGTTGGCCTGGATGGCGCCAATCTCGACATCGCCCGACTTGCCGTTGGTCACGGTTACAGTCCCGCCATCGCCGGCCGAGCCGCTGTCGACGCCGAGGAGATCGGCGAGCGCACCGCCACCGAGGCCGATGGTGCCGGTCAGGCCCGCAACGGCATTGCCGCTATTGCCGCCGCCGCCACCGACCGACTGGGCGAAGATGCCCCAGGAATAGATGCCTTCGGTCTGTATCTGACCCTGGTTGTCGATCGTAACCGTGTTGCCGTTGCCGGCCGAGCCACCATAGCCTCCGACGGCGACCACATAGTTCTTGGCGATACCAACGGCGCCGAACGGCATGGCCGCCAGCGTGGCGTAGCTATAGGGGCTGGGCACCACGTCCTGCAGGCCGATGATGCCGCTGCCGCCCTGGCCGCCGCCGCCGCCGATCGATTGGGCGAAGATGCCGCTGGAGGCATCGCCCTTGGTGACGATCACGCCGTCATTGCCGACGGTGACGGTGCCGGCATCGTTGCCGGTGCCACCAAAGCCACCCACCGTCGCCTGGAAGGAGAAATTGTTCTTGGTCTCTTCCGGTGCGGTGCAGACCACCGGCAGGGTGCAGGCCTTGGTCAGCACCAGCGAGAGGGAGTTGGCCTGGCCGCCATTGCCACCGCCCCCGCCGATCGACTGGGCCTGGATGCCATGCGAGCCGCTGCCATCCGTCTGGATCGAACCCGACTGGTCGACGGTGACATTGCCGGCCGTGTTGCCGTCGCCGCCAAGGCCGCCCACCGCGAAGCTGACATTGATCGTGCGACCCTGGCTGGCACCGCCGACGCCGAGCACGCCCGACAGGCTCGAGCCGCCATTGCCGCCACCACCGCCGATCGACTGGGCGAGGATGCCCTGCGCCGCATCGCCCTGCGTCTGCAGATTGCCGTTGCTGGTGACCTTGACGTCGCCGCCAGTGCCGCCACTGCCGCCCTTGCCGCCAACGGCCGCCCCGAAGTTCAGATTGGTGTTTTCACCACCGACGCCGAACACGGCCGAGCCCGCGAGCCCGCCATTGCCGCCGCCACCGCCGATCGACTGGGCGAGGATCGCCTGCGAGCCGATGCCCGTGGTGCCGATGTCGCCGGTATTGCCGATGGTGACGAGGCCGGCGCCGGTGCCGGCACCGCCGAAGCCGCCGAGCGAAGCGCTGATGTTCTTGGAACTGGTGCCGCCAAAGGCACCGGTGATCGACAGGCCGCCATTGCCACCGCCACCACCGATCGATTGGCCGGCCAAGCCGACCGAATAGTCGCCCGCGGTGAGGATGGTGCCGTTGCGCGTGACGCTGACATTGCCGCCGGTCCCGCCTGCCCCTCCGAAGCCGCCCATGCTCAGCGAGACGTCGACGGCATTCTGGCTGACGCCGACCGCGCCGGCAAAACTCATGCCGCCATTGCCGCCGCCACCGCCGATCGACTGGGCCAGCACGCCATCGGCATGGTCACCCCATGTGGTGATGAGCCCCGTCGAATCGACCGTCACGGCACCACCATTGCCCGCAGCGCCACCGAAGCCGCCGAGGGAGAGGGAGACACCGGCTTGCGTCGATCCGGACGCCCCACCGGTGATCGTCGCGGCGCCGCTGAAGCCGCCATCGCCGCCGCCACCACCGATCGACTGCGCCAGGATGCCGTTGGATCCTTTGCCTGTGATCTGGGTTTCGTCTCCAATCTGGGTTTTGCTTCCCGTCAGGATATTGTCGACGCTGGTCACCTTGACCGCGCCGGCATCGTTGCCGGTTCCTCCAAAGCCACCGACGGAAATGCCGAAACCGGCAGTTGCTCCCTCGCTGAAGGTGAGCGACAGCGCCCCTGAGAACCCGCCACTGCCACCACCGCCGCCGATCGACTGCGCATAGATGCCGTTGGAACCATCCCCCGCGGTTTGAATGGTGGCGCTGTTGTCGGTCGGCAGGACCTTGCCGACGTTCGACTTGATGGTGACGTCGCCGCCGGTGCTGCCCGAACCGCCGCCGCCGCCGACACTGACGGAGGCGCTGCCGCCCGTGCCGGTGCTGACATTCAGATTGCCGGCGACCGAAAAGCCGCCATTGCCGCCACCGCCGCCGATCGACTGGGCCGCAAGGCCGTGGGAGAGAGCCCCCTTGGTGTAGATCAGACCGGTGCTGTCGACCTCGGCCGACCCGGCCTTGGCGCCGTCGCCACCGAAGCCACCGACGGAAACCGCCAGGCTGACATTCTGCTCCCCGACACCGACGGCGCCCGCCACGCTGGCGCCGCCATTGCCGCCATTGCCGCCGATCGACTGGGCCAGGATTGCCGTCGAGCCGGCGCCGAAGGTTGCGACATTACCGATATTGCTGGCCTTGACGTTGCCGGCCGTGGCACCGCCGCCACCTTCGCCGCCCACCGAAACGCCAAGAGCGACGCCCTCGCCGATGGTCGCGCTGAGGCTGCCGGCAAAACCGCCATTGCCGCCGCCGCCGCCGATCGATTGCGCCAGCAGGCCAAGCGACAGATCACCCTTGGTCTGGAGATTGCCGGTATGGCTGACATCCACGTTGCCGGCCTTGCCGCCATCGCCGCCGAAGCCGCCGACGCTGGCATTCAGGCTGCCGCCCTGCCCGATCTGCAAAGTACCAGCCACCGAGAAGCCGCCATTGCCACCGCTGCCGCCGATCGACTGGCCGACGACGCCACTGGACAGGGTGCCGTCGGTCGAGACATCGCCGTTGACGGTGACCTCGACCGCATCGGCCTTGGCGCCGTCGCCGCCCGAACCGCCGACGCTGGCCCCCAGAGCGACGCCATTGCCGATATTGGCCGAAAGCGTGGCGGCAAAGCCGCCATTGCCGCCGCCGCCACCGATCGACTGGGCCAGCACGCCGGTCGACTGGTCGCCCTCGGTCGCGACCGCACCTGTCTGCGAGACCGTGACCTTGCCGGCCGTACCGCCATTGCCGCCTGCGCCGCCGACCGCGACCGCGATGCTCGCGCCACCCTCGGGCGACACCGTGATGGCGCCCGCGGCGGCAAAGCCGCCATTGCCGCCGCCGCCGCCCAGGGACTGGGCGAGAATGCCGGTGGACGAAGTGCCGAAGGTCGCCACGGCCCCCTTGTTGGTGACGCCGACATTGCCGGCCGTGGCACCATCGCCGGCCGAACCACCGACCGCGACGGCCGCGCTGCCGCCGCCTTCGGGCGCGAGAGCGATGCTGCCGGACACGGCGAAGCCGCCATTGCCGCCACCGCCGCCGATCGACTGGGCCGCGATGCCGGCGGAGAAATTACCGAATGTGACGATGTCGCCATTGCTGCCGACGGTAACGGCGCTGGCGGTATTGCCCGAGCCGCCCTTGCCGCCGACGGCCGCCGAGAGGGAAACCACGCCCGAACCGGACGCGCCAATGCCGAAGCCGCCATTGCCGCCGCCACCGCCGATCGACTGGGCGGTGATACCGGCCGAGAGGTCGCCGAGCGTGGTGATGTTGCTGGCCTGCTGCGTGCCGTTCTGGACGTTCACCGTGCCGGCCGAACCGCCATCACCGCCGCTGCCACCGAGCGAAAGCGACAGGGCGCCGACGCCACCGAGAGCCAGGGAGCCACTGAAGCCGCCATTGCCGCCGCCACCGCCGATCGACTGGGCCAGGATGCCGCCGCCATTGGCGGTGGTGGCCTTGTAGTTGCCGTCGGCGACACTGCCCGTGCCCGCACCGTTGAGGATATCGCCATTGCTGGTGACGCTGACCGCCGACGCGGTACCGCCGCTGCCGCCGCTGCGGCCGACCGCGACCGACAGGCCGGCCGATCCGCCGAGACTCGCAGCGATGCTGGAACCACCATTGCCGCCGCCGCCGCCGATCGACTGGGCCAGCACACCGGCCGCATTGGTACCGGTGACCTGGACGGCCCCCTGATTGGTCAGGTCGACGCCGCCGCCATTGCCGCCATCACCGCCGGTGCCGCCCATGGCGACACCGATCGAAATGCTGGAGGAGAGCGAAGCCGACCCCGAGAAACCGCCATTGCCGCCGCCACCGCCGATCGACTGGGCGACGAGGCCGTTGGAGGCCTCGCCCTTGGTGAGGATCGGGCCGGTGCTCTTCACCGTCACGAGGGCGGCATCGGCCCCCGCGCCGCCACTGCCGCCGACGGCGACGGATGCCGCCCCGACGCCGCCGACATTGAAGGAACCGGAGAGGCCGAAGCCGCCATTGCCGCCGCCGCCGCCGATCGACTGCGCCAGCACGGCGTCGGAGCGGTCGCCCTCGGTCTGGATCGCGCCATTGCTGGTGACGGACACCGTACCGGCATTGTTGCCCGCGCCGCCCTTGCCGCCCAGTGATATCGCCGCCGAACCGGAAACGCCGACCAGGGGAGCACTGCCGCTCAAGGTGGCCGCAAAGCCGCCATTGCCGCCGCCGCCACCGATCGACTGGGCCAGCACGCCGGCCGAATTGTCGCCCTTGGTCAGGATGTTGTGGCTCTGGTCGACCAGGACGCCCGCGCCGCTGCCGCCGCTGCCGCCGCCGCCGCCGAGAGAGATCCCCGCAGAAACGCCGCCCGAAAGCGCGAGCGCGCCGGCAAAGCCGCCATTGCCGCCGCCACCGCCGATCGACTGGGCCAGGATGCCGGCTGAATTGTTTCCGTCGGTCTCGAGCGTAGCCGCGTTGCCCGTGGCGCCTGCCGGCTTGTAGGCCTTGACCGTTACGGCGCCGCCATTGCCGCCGCCACCGGCCGTGCCGCCAAGGCCGACATTGACGTTGCCGGCCACAGAGAGCTGGCCAGCCACGGTGGAGCCGCCATTGCCGCCGCCGCCGCCGACGGATTGCGCCAGGATGGCGGCCGAATTGTCTTCCTTGGTCAGGAGGTTGCCGGTCGAGGTCACCGATACGATATCGCCATGCCCCGCCTGCGCGCCGCTGCCGCCAAGCGTGACTGAAGCACCGACGCCGCTGATCCCCGCACCGACGGCGAGGCCGCCATTGCCGCCACCGCCGCCGATCGACTGGGCCAGGATGGCGGAAGAGTTCTTGCCGCCGGTTGCGATGTCACCATTGCTGTCGACGGTGACGCTCTTGCCCGAGCCGCCCTTCTCGCCAGTACCGCCGAGGCCGACATTGGCGCTGGCCAGGCCAAGGCCGGCGGCAACCGACACGCCGCCATTGCCGCCGCCGCCGCCCACCGACTGGGCCAGGATGCCGCTGGCATTATCGCCCGCCGTGGTTATCACCGAGAGATTGGAGACATTGACCGTGCCGGCATCGCCGCCCTTGCCGCCACCGCCGCCGAGGGCGATCGAAGCCTGGACCAGCCCTGCCGAGCCGGCCACCGCCAGGCCGCCATTGCCGCCGCCACCGCCGACCGACTGGGCGAAGATGCCCGTCGAGCCACTGCCATGCGTCTCGATGCTGCCCTTGGTGTCGACCTGGACATTGCCGGCGCCACCGCCGTCGCCGCCACTGCCGCCCAGCGCGATGCTGGCGCTGATCGGACCGCCATTGGCGCTGATGCCGAAGCCGCCATTGCCGCCGCCGCCGCCTACCGACTGGGCGAAGATGCCAGCCGAGCGGTCGCCCCAGGTGATGATCGAGGCGCTGCTGGCCTGGGCGGGATCGACATCGTCACGCAGGACGCTGACATTCGCACCCGTGCCGCCCACGCCGCCCTTGCCGCCCAGGGCCACCGTAATGCCGGTACCGACGGCTAGCGCGTTGCCGCCATTGCCGCCGCCGCCACCCACCGACTGCGCAAAGATGGCCGCCGAGTCCGTCACGGCACTCGAATCGGCCTTGGCATTGATGCCGGTTTCGATGGATCCGGCGCTGGTAACCGTGACGGCACCGCCATTGCCGCCCGAACCGCCCTGGCCGCCCACGGTGAAGAGACCGCCCGAGGAGCCGCCATTGCCGCCGCCGCCGCCAACCGATTGCGCGAAGATGCCCTGCGAAAAGGACTGATAGGTGGTGATCGAACCGCCGGCCGCGTTGGTGACGTCGACCGTTCCGGCATTGCTGGTGGTCGAGCCCTTGCCGCCGATCGCCACGAGCCCGCCGGAGGAGCCACCGTCGCCGCCGCCGCCGCCGATCGACTGGGCGAAGACGCCGGTCGAATTGAAGCCCTTGGTGGTGATGCTGCCGCCATTGACCGCGGTGACGTTGCCGCCGGCGCCGCCGGCCGCGCCATCCGCCCCGAGCACGACGAGGCCGCCGCCGCCGGAACCCGAACCACCGCCGCCACCGATCGACTGGGCCAGGATGCCGAAAGAGTGGGTGCCGTTGGTGGTGACATCGCCGAAATTGCGGGCATCGACGGTGCCGGCATCGCCGCCCGTGCCACCCTGGCCGCCAATCGCGCCGAGACCGCCGGCACTGCCGCTGCTGCCGCCGCTACCGCCGATGGATTGCGCCAGCAAGCCATGCGAATTGGCACCATGGGTGGCGATGGTCAGGCCTTCCAGCGCCGTGACAGAGGCCGAGCCGCCGCGGCCGGCGCCCGATGCGTCGCCGCTGGAGGCGACGATGCCGCCGGCGCTGCCGCCGGCCCCGCCCTTGCCGCCCTGGCTGATGGCCGCCAGGCCACCGGAATTGTCGCCATAGGTGGTGATCGTGCCTTCACCCGCCGTCACGCTCGCCGCGCCGGCAGCGCCGCCCTTGCCGCCCTCGCCGCCGCTGCCGACCACCGTATAGGAACCGCCGCCATGGCCGCCGCTGCCGCCGATCGACTGCGCCACCACGCCATAGCCATTGGTGACGGTGATATCGCCCTTGCTGGTCACGGTGGCGCTGCCGCCAGCACCGCCATTGCCGCCGCGCGCGCCGCCGCCGCCAAGATAATAGTCACCGCCATCGCCGCCATCGCCGCCCCGGCTGATGGCGATGACCCCGGGCTGTCCCGTGGTCGTCAGCGTCTGGCCGGTGCCGGCATAGTTGAGGTTGAGGCCGCCGCCCGTGAGGCTGCCGCCGGCGGCGCCCGGCTTGATGGTCATCGTGCCGGCGTCGCCATTGGTGCCAAGCGAGATGGTGATGGAGCCATCGGCCTCGTTGGGCGTGACGGTGGCGGGAATATCGACGCTGGTCGTATCGTAGCCGCCGCCACTTTTGGGGGTCTGGGTCTGCTTCGTATAAAGCGTGCTCGATCCCGCCTTCGGCGTCAGCGTGATGATGGAACCATCGCTGTAGTTGATGACGGCGACGCCCGTGGTCTGGTTGAAACTCTGGCCCGTGACGGTGGGCGCACTGCCGCCGCCCGAACCGCCGCCGCCACCCGACGCCGGCGGCACGAACAGGGCACCGTCATGGCCGTTGCCGCCATCCCCGCCATTCTGCCGCAGCAGGACCTGCCCGTTCACGGGGCCGCTCAGGCTGTTGACGTTCAGCGTGGTCGGGCCGGCATCGAGCTGCACGCCGGTGGGCAGGTTGCCCGTACAGGTCTGGATCGACCCGCTCGTCGAGCAATCGGCAAGGGCCGGGCCCGCCATGCCGATCGACAGCAAGGAGGCACCGAGCAAGCTGCCTCTGAGATTGGCTTTCAATCGCGATAACGACGTCTGGCGGGAAGCAAGGTGCAGCTCGGCAACGCAACTCAGGTCACGACGATGGCACGTCATCTGGAATCCCCACCCGCTCAGACATCGGCGGGGGCTCCACGGCATGCTGATACCGCCTGGCTTCGACACAGGCGTCGATACCGGCTGATGGTTCCAACAAGTTGAGATAACTGATCCCGCCGCGGGGATACTGCCTCCACACTCCGCCGGACCCGGCACGTCTTACCCCCCGGTAAGGCCGAATCGGCGCAGGCATGGATTTGTGGTCCCCGCGGACAAAAACTACCGCAACAAACCTTACCGTTCTATACGGCGTCCGTCGTATTTTTTGATTTTTACTTTACATATCACGATCAAGTCACGAGTATATAAATTTAGATTTCATATTGTATAGATATATACTTACCAAACTGAATGATCTTTATAAAGAAACGAAACTCAAATCATCTATACACCAGACTGCGATGTATTAAAATAATACAACAAGATCTATCGATATAAATCGAAACAAGATTATCCTTCATGCCTTGTCTCTAAATTCAAACAGGACAAATAATAGACATTGGAAAAAGTCGATGCCGCTCATCTCAAAAAGCAGGTATGTTGGTATTTTATTACTCTGCGCAGGCCGAACCGGCGGTGCCCTTTCGCCGGATCTCAGGCGAGCGTCTTGACCCAATAGGCCACTGCCGGATCCCCAGGCCAGGTCGCGGCAAGAGCCTCGAACAGGCTCCGCGCCTCGGCCGGCTTCGAGGCCATCCTGTCGAAGGCCGCCATATAGGCCTGGCGGCGCTCGGGAGTGGCATCGTCGGGCCAGGGGCTGAAAACGGCCGTCTGCGCCGTACGCCCCCGCAGCACGACATTGCCGAGGGGCCGCAACCTCTCCGGTTCGCCGATGGCGGCGGCCGCGCGGGCGCCAAGGCAAACCGTGGTGCCGAACTGCTTGTTCAGCGCCTCCAGCCGCGCCGCCGAGTTCACGGCGTCGCCATGGGCGGTATAGTCGAGATGACCAAGACCACCGACGTCGCCCACGATCACGGGCCCGGTATCCAGGCCGATGCGGGTGCGGCCGAAGCCGAGGCGCCTGGCATCCTCGCGCTGGCGGAATTCCGTGGTGAAGCGGCCGATCTCGATGGCGCAGTCCAGCGCCGCCTTGGCATGTCCCTCGACCGTCAGCGGCGCATTGAACAGGCCGTGCACGGCATCGCCGACAATCTTGTCGACCATGCCGCCATGATGGATGACGATGGCGCAGACCCCATCGAAATAGGCATCGAGCGCACCCACCAGCGTGCGCGGCTCGGCATTCTCCGACATGGTGGTGAAGCCCTCGATATCCGAGAACAGCGCCGTGACCTCCCGCAATTCACCCTCGATCTTCAGTTCTTCCGGCGCGGCTGTGAGGCGGCGCACGATCTCGGGGGAGAGGTAGCGTCCGAACTTACGCTCGATCGCCCCACGCAGCTTGCGGGTATGGGCGAACATCACCACCAGGGCCGAATTGGCGGCGGCTATGGCCGGGATCAGCGGACCGGCAGGGTCGATCAGCAATCGCGTGCTGGCGAACAGGCCGGCACTGAAGCCGATCCAGCCCAGTATCAGCACCGCCAGCACCGAGCTTGCCGCCAGAGGGCCGAGCCACAGCGCAGCCGCCAGCGCCACGAGGCCGAGGGCGGAGGCGGCAAGTGGCTCGATCAGCC
This sequence comes from Labrys sp. (in: a-proteobacteria), assembly GCF_047605565.1. Lineage (NCBI taxonomy): Bacteria > Pseudomonadati > Pseudomonadota > Alphaproteobacteria > Hyphomicrobiales > Xanthobacteraceae > Labrys > Labrys sp. (in: a-proteobacteria). The sequence goes on along the minus strand of NZ_JASGFM010000054.1, from coordinate 21,032 downwards.
GCGGGCTGTGGATGCGCTGCGGGATGTCGCCCGAGCGCAGGCCTTCGATCGCCTCGGCCTGGACCTGTACGGTCGGCGTAAGAGGTCCCGCGGCGGTCGGGAGCAGTGCGCCTGCTTCCGGCGCACTGGCACCGATCAACACGATGCGGCCGGCAAAACGTTGGGCCGGTATCTTGTCGTCCAGCACGTCGGCGGCCGAAACCGTGCGGGCGCGCCAGGTCGACGGAGCGGCGAGATGAAGCCGCACCGAAGCCCCCTCCCGCAAGGGAATGCGTGTCTCTCCCACCGAGGCGGTGGTTCCGTCGGGATCGAGCAGAAAGGCGGATGCGTGCTGCGCGCTTCGGAAGACCTCCATCGCAAAGCCCGCATAGATCTCGCTGCCGCCCCGCACGAAGACCGGCGCGTGGCGCACCTTCGAGCCGGTGACAGGAGAGAGCGACAAAGCGCCGATCGCAACCGCTCCATCCACGAGTGCCGCCGAGGGAGCGACGACACCGGCGGCCTTCTGGGACAGGTCCTGCTGCGGCACCGGAATGATCGGAGGCGGGAAGGGCAATGCATCCTTGCCGGCCTCGTCGGGCAACAAGCCCAGCACGACATCCGAGCGGGCGATCGCTTCGGCGAGCTGCTTGTTCTCATCAGGCAGGCTGTCGGCAACGCTCGTCAGCTCCGTCCGACCAGTCGATTTGGCATAGACTCTCAGCATCGGTGCCGGTGAGCGCCGGTCCGGGCCATCCAGCAGGATATCGACGCCGATGACCTGTGCTTTCGCATCCTGCAGCTTGGTTACCAGATCGGTCAGCCCGCCGCCCCGTCGCCACGGCCACCCTCCCTTGGCGGCCAGGCTGGGCCTGTCGATGTCAACCACCACCACGCCATCGGGCAGGCGCTTGGGCGGGATCACGCTCTCGAGAAAGTCGAAGGCTTCTTCGCGCAGTGTGTTGGCGGCCCCGCCTGGATTGTAGACGAGAAAGCAAAGACCGAGGATGAAGGCCGCCAGGCCGGTGGCAATTGCGGGCTTGAAGGCAAGATCAGCCACGCGCCGCGTCCTGGCCGGCGCCGGCATGCGCCTCGCCGGGGACCGTTTCCGCCTGCGCCAGTTGGGTAAGCGCGGCCACATGGCAATGCACGATGGCGCCGCGCCGTTCGATCGCCCCCCGCTCCTCGAAAGCGGCGAGCAGCCGGTTGACCTTGGGCCGGCTGGCGCCGACGAAGCTGGCGATCGCGCTTTGCGAGATCGTCAGCGGCGCACTGCGGGCGCCGTCGGCGCGGGTGCGCCCGTACCGCTTGACATGCCAGAGCAGGAAGCGGGCCAGCCGGGCCTCGAGCGGATAGAGCGCGATCGATTCGAGCTGGTCGGTGGTGTCGCGCAGCCGCGCGCACAGCACCTGCAGGATCGGCATCTGCAGCGCGGGGCGGGTGGCGAGCAGCCGCACGAAGGAGGCCTGCGCGATGAAACCGGCAACCACCGGCCCGACCGCGGTGGCATCCGCAGTGCGCCTGCCGCTGTCCAGCACCGCGATCTCGCCGATCACGTCCCCCGGCCCGGCTTCACGCAGAATCAGCTCGCGTCCCTCGACGGAAACGATGGAAAGGCGGATCGTACCCTGGAGCACGATCAGCATGCCCTCACCCGGCGCCCCCCGCGAGAAGATCGATTCGCCGTCGCGAAAACGTTGTTCGATGGCAAGATTCGCAACCGCGTCGATATCCTCCGGGCTTGCGCCGGCAAACAGATCGAGGCGGGCAATGGCAGTGCGAAGCGGGACGGACATTGACGCAAATATTCCAGTCTCAAACGTAAATATGGCGGGTATAATGGCGATGTCGGGCTCGCTCGGCAAATTAAGCCCTAATGCCTTCTCATATTACCGGTGGCACTTCCACTGCAATGTCCTGATGACAGGCTCGGTAATCTTTGCCACTTTGCCGCCATGTCCGTCCCCGCCATAGCCCCCTCCTCGCTGTCGCGCCTGCTCCTGCAGGCGGGAAGCCGGCTGGCCGACATCATCCTGCCGCCGCGCTGTCTGAGCTGCCGGGAAACCACGGCCAGCCACGCCAATCTATGCGTGGCCTGCTGGCAGCAGCTGTCCCTGATCGAGCGGCCCTATTGCGAGAGACTGGGCATTCCCTTCGTCTACGACCATGGCGAGGGCATGGTGTCGGCCCAGGCGATCGCCGATCCGCCCGCCTATGGCCGGGCCAGGGCCGCGGCCCGCTATGAAGGCGCCGCCATCGAGCTGGTGCATCGGCTCAAATATGGCGACCGCGTCGAGATCGCGCCTTTCATGGGCCGACTGATGACCCAGGCCGGACAGGACGTGCTGGCCGACGCCGACATGCTGGTGCCGATACCGCTGCATCGCCTGCGGCTGTGGCGGCGGCGCTTCAACCAGGCCGCCCTGCTGGCGCGCGAGATCGGCAATCGGAGTGGGGTGACCTATGAACCGCTGCTGCTCGGCCGCTCCAGGCGCACGGCCCATCAGGTCGGCCTCAGCCGCAGGGAACGGGCCCGCAACGTGCAAGGCGCCTTCGTGGTCCCGCCAAGCGCCAGGCCTGCGATCAAGGGCAAGCGCATCGTGCTGATCGACGATGTGCTGACCTCCGGCGCCACGGGCGAAGCGGCGGCGCGTGCCCTGCTGCGGGCCGGAGCAGCCAATGTCGACATGCTGGTGTTCGCCCGGGTGGCGACGCCGATCGAGTAACCGAACGGGACTGCCTAACTTGGATCCGATAGACCAATCGCCTCTTCTCGCCTGGCCCGACAGCCGCGAGTCCCTGCACAGTTCCCTGAGCGAAGCCGGCCTCGCCCCCGAAAGCGTCGCCCGGCTCGCCGAGCAGGCCCGGCCGGCGCTGGTGCTGGAAACCACGCCTTGCGAGGAAAGCCGGATTCCGCTCGGCGCCAGCAAGATCGGCGGCCTGCCCGATTTACCCGACACCATGGCCTGGCCGGAACGCCCGCCCTATGCCGATGCGGCCGAACGCACCCAGGCGCATCTCACCGAGGCGGATCGCCTGGCCAGCGAAGCCACGCGACCAGGCTCATGGCTGACGCCCGAGCACGCCCGCGAAGCCAGCCGCGAGCAGAGCGATCTCGCCCGGGCGGTGACAGCGGTGTTTCCCCTCGCCTTCATCGCCCAACTCGATCTGGCCGCGCTGTCGTTGACCCCCGGCTTTCCCGCGGCACTGCCCCATCACGGCCGCCTGCTGCTGTTCTGCGACTATTGGGTGAAGCCGAAACCCTACGATCCCCATGCCGCGACCGGGCTGCGCCTGATCTGGGACAAGACCCCGGTGGAGCGCCTGGAGCGCAAGGTCGAACCCGCCGCCCTCGCGGCCCTGGCGCAGGAACGCTGGAGCAGCCGCTTCAAGCCGGCCGCCGTGACGGCGCGCCCCGTCGTCACCGCCATCCCGCCGAGCGACAAGGCCTTCGATGCCTTCCCGCATGGCGAGGAAGCCTCCACCTTCTGGGACGAGGATAGCGAGGAGATCCATTACGAGACCTGGCTCGGCCGCTACGGCACGCCGGACGGCAAAGGCGGCGCCAACCACCAGCTCGGCGGCTGGCCGCGCCCGCTGCAGAACGGCATGCAGGCCCAGGCCCAGCTGGCTTCGCACGGTATTTTCTGCGGCACGGGCGAGGCCTATGCCAGCGCGGAGGCTCGCAGGCTGCTGCGCTCGGCGGATCGCTGGCGCCTGCTGCTGCAGATCGGCCGGGACGATGCCCTCGGCCTGCTGCCCTCCGGCGCACTCTATATCCTGATGCGCGAGCACGACATGCGCATCCGCGCCTTCGACCGGGCCTGGATGGTCTTCCAGAAACCGTGAGCGGATGCCTGCGGCGCCGGGACGCCCCTTCTTGTCGGCCTGCGGCAACTGCCTATAATACCGATTGATTTTGGTTCTCCGCCTTCCCATCTGTGGGCGAGGTCGTTTGTGGATGGAATGAAGGCAATGCCGCCTGTCGTCGTGTATTCGAAATCCTGGTGCCCCTATTGCAAGGCGGCCAAGGCCCTGCTGACCCGCAAGGGCATTCCCTTCGAGGAGATCGACGTCGACGGCAAGCCCGAGCTGCAGGAAGCCATGAGCCTGCGCGCCAACGGGCGGCGCACGGTGCCGCAGATCTTCATCGGGGACACCCATGTCGGCGGCAGCGACGATCTTCATGATCTCGAGGCTGCCGGCGGCCTCGACAAGCTTCTCGCTGCCTGAGGGAGACCTTCCATGCGTTTCAAAGCCGCCGTCCTGCAAATGCGCTCCGGCCTGGTGCCCTCGGCCAATGTCGCCACCGTCGCCGCTGCCGCCCGCGAAGCCAAGGCCGCCGGAGCGGACTATCTGCAGACCCCCGAGATGACCACCGTGGTCAATCGCGACCGGGCCGCCATGATGGCCGTGATCGGCGACGAGAAGACCAATCCTGAGCTCGACGCCTTCCAGGCCATCGCCCGCGACAACGGCCTGCACCTCCATATCGGCTCCATGGCGGTGCGCGTGGGCGACAAGGCCGCCAACCGCGCCTTCGTCATCGATCCCAAGGGCGAGGTGCTCGCCTCCTATGACAAGATCCATCTGTTCGACGTCGATCTTGCCGGCGGCGAGTCCTGGCGCGAGTCCAATGCCTATGTCGGGGGCGAAGAGGCCGTGGCGGTCGACCTGCCCTTTGCCCGGCTGGGCCTTGCCATCTGCTATGATGTGCGCTTTCCCCAGCTCTTCCGCGCCTATGGCGATGCCAGCGCTGATGTGATCAGCGCACCGGCCTGCTTCACCAAGCAGACGGGCGAAGCCCATTGGCATGTGCTGCAGCGCGCCCGCGCCATCGAGAACGGCGCCTGGATGATCTCGGCCGCCCAGGTCGGCCATCACGACGACGGCCGCGACACCTATGGCCATTCCGTCATCGTCGATCCCTGGGGCAGGGTGGTCGCCGATGCCGGCGATACGCTCGGCTTGATCTATGGCGAGGTCGACGTGCATGCCGTGGCGGCGACACGCGGCAAGATCCCCAATCTCAAGAATGCGCGTTCGTTCACGGTAAAGACGGAACCCGCGCTGAGGGCTGCAGAGTGATTCGCTTTTCCCTCGTCTGCGACCAGGGGCACGAGTTCGAAAGCTGGTTTCGCGACAGTGCCGCCTATGACGACCAGGCCGAGCGCGGCCTGCTGAGCTGCGCCCATTGCGCCTCCACCAAGATCGGCAAGGCCATCATGGCGCCGCAGGTGGCTCGCAAGGATCGAGAAAGCGGAGATCCCGACACCAAAATTCGCGAAAACCTGCCGGCCTTGCCGCAGCCGGTAGCCCTGACCTCCCCGGAAGAACAGGCTTTGCGGACCAAGGTGCGCGAACTGCATGCCATGCTGACGGCGAAATCCGACTATGTCGGCGACAAATTCGCCGCCGAAGCCCGCAAGATGCATGATGGCGAGATCGAACATCGCACCATCCATGGTGAGGCGACCGGCGAGGATGTCCGCAGCCTGCTCGAGGACGGCATCGACATCCTGCCTCTGCCGATGCTGCCGGACGATCGGAACTAGCACTGGGCGGGCTGGTCTTCAGAGACTGACCGAAAAGTCATGGGAACCTCGACCTTTGTCATCACCGGGCTTGCCCCGGTGATCCAGGGCCTCAATCTCCACGGATTGCGGTAGCTGGATGCCCGGGACAAACCCGGGCATGACATAAGGTGGAGCTTTTCTCGGTTCCCTTGCGAATTTTGAGTCAGGCCCTTCAGGCCAGCCTGGAGAGGCAAAGCCTGCGGACAGGTCCGGCGGGTCTGAAGACCACGCCCCCAATCCCACCTTCCCTATCCGCGCGCTCGGCCCTACAGTTCCCGAAACGAAAGGGAGGTCGATTGCGCATCCTGCTGGTCGAGGACGCCGAGGATCTGGGCGATGCCATGGTGGCGAGGCTGCGCAGCTCCGGCCATGCCGTGGAGTGGCTACGCGACGGCGCGCTCGCTTCCGAGCGCCTGCGCGAGGAAACCTTCGACGCGGTGGTGCTCGACGTGATGCTGCCGGGCCGCGACGGCTTCGCCATCCTATCCGATCTGCGCCGGGCCGGCCATGGCACGCCGGTCCTGGTGGTCACCGCCCGTTCGGAGGTCGACGACAAGATCAGCCTGCTCGATCTCGGCGCCGACGACTATCTGGTCAAGCCCTTCGACTTGCGCGAATTCGAGGCCAGGCTGCGCGCCGTGATGCGCCGGCCGGCCGGCATGCGTGCCAGCACCATCGAGGTCGAGGCCCTGACGATCGACCTCGCGGCGCGCACGGTCGCGATCCAGGGCAAGCCCATCGATTGCGGCCGGCGCGAATTCCGCCTGCTCGAAATCCTCGTCGCCAAGCTCGGCCAGGTGGCACCCAAGGAACGGCTGATGGACCAGGTGTTCAGCCTCGACGACGAGGTCTCCATCAACGCCCTGGAACTGCTGGTCTCGCGGCTGCGCCGCAAGCTGCAGGGCGCCGGCATCGAGATCGTGACGATGCGCGGCGCTGGCTACATGGCGCGGCGGCATGACGGCACCTGACGCTCCTGCCCGCGCTACCGCCTCGATCCGCCGTCGCGTGCTGGCGGCCGCCCTCATCGTGCTTGCCCTCGCCGCGCTCGCCTTCATCGTCTTCATCCATTCCTATGCCCGCCGCGCCGCCGACGAGGCCTATGATCGATTGCTCACCGCCTCCGCCCTCACCATCGCCGGGGCCGTGCTGGTCGAGGAGGGGCGCGTCACCGTCGAACTGCCTTACGCCGCCCTCGCCATGCTCGGCTCGGGTGGTGACCGCATCTATTACCAGGTCGAGGCGCCCGACGGCGCCCTGGTCACCGGTTACGGCGACCTCGCCGAGGATCTGCCGGCCGTGCGCTCGGCCGAAACCGTCTTCGCCGATTCGAGTTTTCACGGCGAACCCGTGCGGGTCGCCAGCATCGGCCGCCTGATCTCGGCCAGCAACGCCGCCGGCTGGGTGACCATCCGCGTCGCCGAGACGCGCGGCGCGCGCACCGCCCTCGCTTCCGAGATCGCCTCACGCGCCGTGCTGCCGTTGATCGGCGTCCTCGTGCTCGCCTTGGCCCTGGTCTGGTTCGGCGTGCAGCGGGCCTTCGCGCCGCTCACCACGGTGGAAGCGGCGCTACGCGATCGGGCCCCGCAGGATCTTTCGCCCCTCGCCGTGCCGGTGCCCGTCGAGGTCAGCCAGCTCGTTGCCGCCCTCAACGACTTCATGCGCCGCCTCGCCAGCGTGATGAACGCCCTGTCGGGCGTAGTCGCCGATGCGGCCCATCAGGTGCGCACCCCGCTCGCCTCCCTGCGCGCCCAGGCCGAAGTGGCGCTGGACGAGCGCGACTACCAGGCCCTGCATGAGCGCGTGGCCAAGATCCACCGCAACGCCGTGCACGCCAGCGAGCTGGTGAGCCAGCTCCTGATGGAAGCGACGCTGACCCACCGGCTCGAGAGCCGCGAATCCGTCCTCATTCCCATCACCGACCTCGTCGAGGACGTCGCACGCCGCTTCGACCCCGATGAGGCCGGACGCCTCGCCGTGACCATCGCCCCCACCCTGGCCGGCGCCCGCCTCAAGGGCGATCGCCTCGCCTTGCAGGAGATGTTGCGCAACCTCGCTGGCAATGCCCTGCTCTATGCCCCCGGCAGCGCAGTGGAGATCGTGGCCGAGCCGGCGGGGAAGGAACGCGTGCTCGTCAGGGTATGCGACCGCGGCCCCGGCATTCCCAATGCGGAGAAGGAAACCGTGCTCCAGCGCTTCCAGCGCGGGCATGCGGGCGCCGGCACCGTGGGTTCGGGGCTCGGCCTGCCGATCGCCCGCACCGTGGCGCAGGCCCATGGCGGCAGCCTGTCCCTGCAGGATCGGCCCGGTGGTGGGCTGGAGGTCCGGCTCGAACTGCCACTGGCGCCGGAGCCCGCGAGGGTGCGCGTGGTTCTCAAGCGTGGCGCCGCGGCCATCGCCCTGGCCCTCGGGATCGCCGCCGGAGGCGGCTGGATCGATGCCGCCCAAGCCGCCCCCAAACCCTATCCGGCACCGGTAGCGGGCGGACCGACGCTCTCGATCCTCGGCACCACCGACACACCGCAATTCGAATTGCTGATCCACGACTTCCAGGAACTGCATCCCGACGTCAATGTCACCTATGAGGAAACCGATACGCTGCCGCTCTATCAGCGCACGCAGGAGAAGCGGCTGGATGCCGACGTCGATCTCCTGGTTTCCTCGGCCGCCGACCTGCAGGTCAAGCTCGCCAATGATGGCCACGCCCTCCCCCACGCCTCGCCTTTGCTGCCGGCCCTTCCTGCCTGGGCGAGCTGGCGCTCGGAGATTTTCGGCTTCACCTTCGAACCGATCGTCATCGTCTATAACCGCGCGCTTGTGCCCGACGCACGAGCCCCGCATTCCCATCTCGCTCTCACCGAACTCCTGGAACAGGAAACCGACCGCTTCCGCGGCAAGGTGGCGACCTACGATATCGGCAAGAGCGGAGTCGGCCATCTGCTGGCGGCACAGGATGCCCAGATCTCCTCGAACTTCTGGCGCCTGACCCGCGCTCTCGGCCGGGCCGACGTCAAGCTTTCGGGCTCCAGCCCAGCCATCCTGGAGGGAATCGCCTCCGGCTCCCTGGCGCTGGGCTACAATGTGCTCGGCTCCTACGCCTATGCCCGCCAGCGCCTCGACAAGCGCATCGGCATCGTCATTCCCGACGATTACGCCCTCATCCTCACCCGCGTGATGCTGGTGCCGCGCTGGGCCAACCAGCCCGATCTCGGCCGCACCTTCATCGACTATGCCCTCTCCCCCCGGGGACAGGCGGTGGTGGCAGGCCAGGCGGCGCTGGGCTCGATCGTGCCAGGCACGCCAGGCGGCTGGACAGCCGAGCGCATCAGCGCCGCTTCACGCGGCGTGCTGCAGCCGATTACACTCGGCCCGGCCCTGTTGGTGGCCCTCGACCAGGAGCGCAAGGCCCGCTTCCTGGCGACCTGGCGCCAGCTCGTCACCGACGGCTCGCGCTGACAGGTCGCTGACAGGAATAGTTGCTATCGTGTCTGCAACCGGACCTGGCAAGGTCCGGAACAAGACGTAGGGTGCTGGGGGGAATGGCTGCCATGGAGCGGCCTCGAGGTGCATGTCCCTTCCTCCTTTCCCTACCCGCACGATCGCAAGCGTTCGGCCATGAACGCTTTGCTCAGGGAGGAAATGATGAAGAGACTCTTGCTTGCCTGCGCCACCGCGGGCGCCCTGGCTTTTTCCAGCCTCACGGCTTTTGCCCAGACGGCGGGCTATGAGATCATGGCTCCGGCCGCACCGGGCGGCGGTTGGGACCAGACCGCCCGCACCATGCAGATCGCGCTGCGCACCGAAAAGATCGCCCGCAACGTGCAGGTCAACAACGTCGCCGGCGCCGGCGGCACCATCGGCCTGGCCCAATTCGTCAACCAGGCCAAGGGCAATCCCTCCGCGCTGATCATCGGCGGCTATGTCATGGTCGGCGCCATCCTCACCAACAATTCCGCCGTCAGCTTGGCCGACGTCACGCCGATCGCCCGCCTCACCGGCGAGAGCGAAGCCATCGTCGTGCCGGCCTCCTCGCCGATCAAGACGCTGGGTGACCTGGTCGAGGCCCTCAAGAAGGATCCGGGCTCCGTCTCCTGGGCCGGCGGCTCGGCCGGCGGCACCGACCACATCACCGCGGGCCTTTTCGCCAAGGCCGTGGGCGTCGATCCCTCCAAGATCAACTATGTCGCCTTCGCCGGCGGCGGCGAGGCCGTTGCGGCCGTGCTCAGCGAGCAGGTGACGGCCGGCATTTCCGGCTATGGCGAATTCGAGAGCCAGATCAAGGGCGGCGCGCTGCGCCTGCTGGCGGTGTCCGGCGCCAAGCGCATCGACGGTGTCGATGCCCCCACCTTCAAGGAAGCCGGCGTGGACGTTGCCCTGGAAAATTGGCGCATGGTCGCCGCCGCTCCCGGCATCACGCCCGAGCAGAAGGCCGCCATCACCGCCGACATCGAAAAGATGGTGAAGTCGAAGACCTGGCAGGACACGCTCAAGACCCGCGGCTGGACCGACACCTATCTGTCCGGTGACGCCTTCGATGCCGCCTTGAAGAGCGACATCGCCGCCACCGGCACGGTGCTCAAAGACATCGGCCTGGTCAAATGAGCAGCGCCGGGGGCAGAACGGAGCACGGGCGTCCGCCCGGCTCCACCGTCGCCGGGCTGGTGATCGCAGCCGGCCTGGTGATCCTCGCCGTCGTCATCGGCATCGATGCGGCCATGCTCAACACCAAGGTCGCCAGCGACCCGCTCGGGCCGGCCGCCTTCCCCTACGCCGTCGCGGCCGGACTGCTCGTCCTCGCGGTGGCCACGGTCATCTCCGCCCTGCGCGGCAAGACGCCGACGCCGGAGGAGAGCCAGGATTTCACCGCAGTCGGCTGGGTGATCGCCGGCCTGCTGGCGCAGATCCTGCTCATCGCCGTCAATGCCGGCTTCTCGCTCGCCAGCGGCCTGCTGTTTGGACTGGCCGCCCGCGGCTTCGGCAAGCCGCTCTGGCTGGCCAGCCTGGTCGGCGTGGCACTCTCCTTCCTGACCTGGCTGGCGTTCTCGCAGCTCCTGCAATTGTCGCTGCCGCAGGGACCGCTGGAACATGCCGTCTCCGCGCTCCTGAGTGATTGAAACGCTCATCGGCTGCAGTCGCGCATCCTTTGATTCTTATTGAAGTCCAGCCGCCCCTCACCCTTACCCTCTCCCCGTAAGGACGGGGCGAGGGAGGCGCAGGCGTTGCACTAATCCTCCAGCCTCTCATCGCGCCCGACGGTTGGGCGAGATAGGGCCATTTCGTATGAAGCGCGCGGCAGAAGCCTCCCTCGCCCCGTCCTTACGGGGAGAGGGTAAGGGTGAGGGGCAGCGGCACCTTGCGATAGGGGGGTAAGCAACTCCCTACCGGTTTTTCTGAAAAACGCTCATAGGACCCTTCGATGCAGACATTCGGTCATCTGGTCGACGGATTGGCGGTCGCCCTGCAACCGTTCAACCTCATCTGCGCCTTCATCGGTGTTACGTTGGGCACGCTGATCGGCGTGTTGCCCGGCATCGGCCCGGCGCTGACCATCGCCCTGCTCCTGCCGGTGACCTTCCAGCTCGACCCTTCGGGCACCGGCGCGCTCATCATGTTCGCCGGCATCTACTACGGCGGCATGTATGGCGGCTCGACCACCTCCATCCTGCTCAATACGCCGGGCGAAAGCTCCTCGATGGTCACCGCCGTCGAAGGCAACAAGATGGCCAAGGCCGGGCGAGGCGGCCCTGCTCTGGCCACGGCCGCGATCGGCTCCTTCGTTGCCGGCCTCTTGGCGACGCTGGCCTTGGCCTTCATCGCGCCCTGGGTGGTCAAGTTCGCCCTGTCCTTCAAGTTCATCGACAAATTCGCCCTGATGGTGCTCGCCTTCGTCACCGTATCGGCGGCGTTCGGCAATTCGGCCCTCCGGGGCCTGACTTCGCTGTTCATCGGCCTCGTCATCGGCCTGATCGGCAAGGATATCGTCAGCGGCCAGAACGGGCGCCTGACCATGGGCCTGGCCGATCTGCGCGGCGGCATCGAGGTCACCATCCTTGCCGTCGCCCTGTTTGCCATCGGCGAAGCGCTGGCCGTCGCGGCCACCCACCAGCTCAGCACAGGCACGGTGGAGGCGATCAAGGGTTCGATCTGGATGGGCCGAGAGGACTGGCGGCGTTCCTGGAAGCCCTGGCTGCGCGGCACCTTGTTCGGCTTTCCGATCGGAGCGATGCCGGCGGGCGGTGCGGAGATCGGCACCTTCCTCTCCTATGCCGCCGAGAAGCGCCTGGCTGAAAAACCCGAAGAGTTCGGCCATGGCGCCATCGAGGGCGTGGCCGGGCCGGAAGCGGCCAACAATGCCTCCGCTGCCGGCACGCTGGTGCCGCTGCTCACGCTCGGCCTGCCCACCTCGGCGACCGCCGCCGTCATGCTCGCCGGCTTCCAGCAATTCGGCCTGCAGCCGGGAGCCCAGCTCTTCACCTCCAATCCCGAGCTGGTCTGGGGTCTGATTGCCAGCCTGCTGGTCGCCAATTTCATGCTGCTGGCACTGAACCTGCCGCTGGTCGGCCTGTGGGTGAAGCTGCTCACCATCCCACGCCCCTGGCTCTATGCCGGCATCCTCCTGTTCGCCACGCTCGGCACGCTCGCGGCCAATCCCTCGCCCGCCCAGCTCGCCATGCTGCTCGCCTTCGGCCTGATGGGCTACGGCCTCAGGCTCTACGACTATCCGATCGCACCGGTGGTGGTGGGGCTGATCCTGGGACCGCTTGCCGAAGAACAGCTTCGCAAGGCGCTCCAGCTGCATCAGGGCTTCTTCAGCTCGGTGCCGGCGGTGGTCCTCTTCAGCATCGCCGCCCTGGCTCTCGTCGTCCCGGCCTATATGCGCTGGCGCGGGCGCGGCAAGGTTCTCACCCAGCTCGCCGCTTCGGAGGATTGAAACCACGTTCCGGCAGCCATGCCGGAACGTTACTTTTCTTTCATCTCGACTTGCAGTACACCACCCGCACCAGGCCGGGCCCCTCTGGCAGTTCCCGATGCGTAGCGTTCCGGGAACTGTGATGTCGGACTGGAGCAAACAGAGCGGTCCCGGCGCGTCGGCGTCCCCCAGCGCCCCAGGCTTTCCTCCTGGTTCGAATCGGCACCGCTCTCCCGCACCGGAACGAGAGAGCCTTCTTCCATGCCCGATATCCTTGCCATCCTGTCGGAAGCCATTTCCGTCTCCTCCCTGGTCGCCCTCGGCCAGGTCATCCTGATCGACCTGGTCCTGGCCGGCGACAATGCCATCGTCATCGGCCTTGCCGCAGCCGGCCTTCCCAAGGAGCAGCGGACTCGCGCCATCCTGATCGGCATCGCCGCCGCCACCGTATTGCGCATCTTCTTTGCCGCCATCACGACCCAGCTTCTCGCCATTGTCGGGCTTCTGCTCGCCGGCGGCATCCTGCTCCTGTGGGTGTGCTGGAAGATGTGGCGCGAGCTGAGCACCAGCCATAGCGAGGAAGCCGCCGCCCAGCACGCCCTCGACGGCGACGGGGAGAACGGCAATGGCTCGAGCAACGGCACTGCGCGCAAGACTTTTGCCCAGGCCGCCTGGCAGATCGTGGTCGCCGACGTCTCGATGTCGCTCGACAACGTCCTCGCCGTCGCCGGTGCGGCGCGCGACCATCTGTGGGTGCTGATCTTCGGCCTGGTCGTCTCGATCGCGCTGATGGGCATCGCGGCGAGCCTGATCGCCCGCCTGCTCAACCGCTATCGCTGGATCGCCTATGTCGGCCTCATCGCCATCCTCTATGTCGCCGGCGACATGATCTATCGCGGCGCCAAGGAAGTCTGGCCCCTGATGTTCTGAGGCGGTCGACCCGAACGTCATCCAGGCCGGCAGCAATGCCGGCCTTTTTTCTGGATCGGCATCCATGTTGCCTGCGGATGATGAACGCCCCTCAGGAATCACTTCCGGTTTCAGGGCGTCGTTCACCGCTGCAAGCCGGCTCGGGGACGCCGGCAATACCGGCCTGATATGAACGGGATAGCGACGATTTAGAGGCAAGATCCGACCGCCCATTGCCGTTTGCCTCGTCGAATCTTCTGAGGTACGTTCCCGAAAGATCGGGACAGGTGGAACCATGGCGCGGGCAACGGTGCACGATCTGGCGCGTGCGGCAGGCGTGAGCCTGGCCACCATCGACCGCGTGCTCAATCGCCGCGGCGGCGTGCGGCCGGCGACGATCGAGAAGGTCGAGCAGGCCATGGCCCGGCTGAATTATCGCCGCGACATGGCAGCAGCCATGCTGGCCAAGCAGCAGGAATATCGCTTCGTCTTTCTCGTGCCGGTCGGCGTGAACACCTTCATGCGCAATCTGGCGAACGAGGCGACACGCCTGTCCGATCTCAACGCCGCCGACCGGATCAGCATCCGCGTCGTCGAGATCCCGCCCTTCGATGACGACAAGCTCGCCGGGATCCTCAACGGCCTCGACAGCACCGATATTTCGGGCGTGGCCGTGGTCGCCACCGAGAACGCCCAGATACGCCAGGCCATCGACCGGCTGGCCGAGCGCGGCATACCGGTGGTGACGCTGGTGTCCGACGTGCCGGCCTCGCGCCGCGCCCATTTCGTCGGCATCGACAACAGCGCCGCCGGGCGCACTGCCGGCTCGCTGATGGGGCGCTTTCTGCGCGGGCGGTCAGGCCGCATTGCCGTGCTTGCCGGCTCGATGCTGTTGCGCGACCATGTCGAGCGCCATTTCGGCTTCGAACGCGTGCTGCGCACCGAATATCCCGATCTCGTCACCCTGCCGGTGATCGAAGGCCGCGACAATGGCGCCGTCGTCGAGGAGGTGCTCGGCGCCCTGCTCGACAACCATCCTGACATCATCGGCCTCTACAGCCTCGGTGGCGGCAATCGCGGCGTGATCGCCGCCTTGAACAAGCGCCATGCCGGTGCCCGCATCTGCGTGATCGCGCATGAATTGACCACCCATTGCCGCGAAGCCCTGGTCGACGGCACCTTCGATGCCATCCTCAACCAGGACCCCGGCCACGAAGCCCGCAGCGCCATGCGCGTACTGCGCGCCCTCACCGACGGCCAGCCGATCGATCAGGGCCAGGAACGCATCCGCATCGACATCTATCTCAGGGACAATCTGCCCTGAGGCTGTTCACGCCGCGCGCGAAAACACCATCATGTAGTTGACGTCGGTGTCGCGGCTGAGCCGCCATTCGTCCAGCAGGGGATTGTAGATCACGCCGCAGCGGTCGAGCTCGGCCAGGCCTTGCGGCGTCACCGCCTCCTCGATCTCCGCCGGCTTGACGAACTTGTTCCAGTCATGCGTGCCACGCGGCACCCAGCCCAGCACCTTCTCGGCCGCCACGATCGCCAGCGCATAGGCCTTCATGGTGCGGTTGAGGGTGGCGACGAAGAGGAGGCCGCCGGGCTTCACCATATCGGCACATGTCTTGAGGAAGGCGGCGGGGTCGGTGACATGCTCGACGATCTCCATCGCCAGCACCACGTCGAAGCGCTCGCCGGCCGCTTCGAGCTCCTCGGCCGGCAGGACGCGATAGTCGATGGCGAGGCCCGAGCGGGCGGCATGGGCCTTGGCCATTTCGACATTGGTCGCGGCCATGTCGATACCGACGACCTCGCCTCCGAGCTTGGCCAGCGGTTCGCTGAGCAGGCCGGCACCGCAGCCGATATCGGCGAGCCTGAGGCCCTTGAGCCCGTCGAGGGCGACGGAGGAGCGGCCGAAATGCCCGGCGATCTGGTCCCGCACATAGCGCAGGCGCACCGGATTCAGCCGGTGCAGCGCCCGCATGGTGCCGCGCGGGTTCAACCAATCGGCCGCCATCGCCTCGAAACGTTCGATCTCCTTGGGATCGACCGACGAACCCGTGCCTGCTGCGCTCATTGCCTGCGTCCTGGAGAAAGGCGCGTTGCGACGGGAACGCTCATTTGCTCCAGCTCCTTGTTTCCAAGCCAATCCGACGGATTGGCTAGTGCCTCTTGCGATTCTTGCCGATTCCGTCAAATCGCAAAACGCAAAAATCGCGTAGTACAGAGCAGAAAACTACCATTTTCAGCCGCTTGTGTGGCCCCGATCTGCCCCTAAGGCAACCCCATTAACAATGCCCTGCTCTCTTTCTCGATATTGTCATCGCAATTTGGCAATTTCCGTCGCGCCTGGACTTTGAGCGGCCTTAATTTCAGCTATGGTCACCCGAGCCGCATCGACCGGGCAAAGCCGGCCTTCCCAAGGCGAGGAATCCTCGTCCTGGGAAGGCCGGCACGGTATTCGGCCGATGTGGAATTTCCGAGCCCGTCGATGGGCGGGTTCGGAAATTCCACAGAGCGCCGCCACAAGGCGGCGTAGCAAGAAGGGATGAACGAGATGGCGTGGCGCGACGACGAAGCCCGGGCGGCCCTGATTCACAAGGCGGCAAGGAGCCTCCAGCCAGGCAAGACCCCTCCCACCTTCGCCGAAGTACTCTTCGGCCGGACCACCCTCGAAGACCTCGCCACCCATGATGCCGCCTCGCTCGCCTTCCTGGCCGAGCAGGCCTGGGACCATGTGCAGCGCCGCACGCCCGGCCATGCCGATATCCGCGTCGTCAATCCCGACATGCCCGACGGCCGCGAGATCTCGGTCATCGAGATCCTCAACGACAACATGCCCTTCCTGTTCGATTCCACCATGGCCGAGCTGTCGGAACGCGGAATCGAGGCACAGCTGGTGGCTCATCCCATCATCGCGCTGGAGCGGGATGCCCAGGGCAAGCTCGTGCAATTCTTCGGCGACGCCGTGCCGGAAGGCAGCAAGGGCGTGCGCGAGAGTCTCATCCACATCCATATCGCCCGCATCGATTCGGACGCCGACCGCCAGAGCCTGATCGACGGCCTGACGCTGGTGTTCAACGATGTCAGGGCCTGCGTGGTGGACTGGCGCGCCATGCGTGACCGGGTGGAGCAGGCGATCGAATCCTTCCGCACCAATCCGCCGCCGCTGCCGGTCGACGAGATCGCCGAGGCCAACCAGCTCCTGCAATGGATCTGCTCGGACAATTTCACCTTCCTGGGCCTGCGCGAATACCGCTTCTCCACCGACAGCGCCGCCTCCGACGAAGTCAGCGAGGGCGAAGGTCTCGGCATCCTCAGGGATCCGGAGGTCAAGATCCTGCGCCGCGGCACCGAACTGGTGGTGATGACGCCGGAAATCCGCGAATTCATGCGCGAGCCGACGATCCTGATCGTCACCAAGGCGAATGTGAACAGCCGCGTCCATCGGCGCGTGCGCATGGACTATATCGGCGTCAAGCTCTACACGCCCGACGGGCAGGTCGAGGGCGAATTGCGCGTCGTCGGCCTGTTCACCTCGGCGGCCTATACGCGCTCGGTACGCCAGATCCCCTATGTCCGCCACAAGGTCGCCCAGGTGCTGCAGCGCGCCGGGCTCGACCCGCAGAGCCACTCGGGCAAGGCAATCCTGCACATCCTCGAGGAATATCCGCGCGACGAACTGGTGCAGGTCGATTCCGAGACGCTCTACAACTTCGCCATGGAGATCCTGCTCCTCTATGAGCGCCCCCGCCTGCGCGCTTTGGTGAGGGCCGACAAGTTCGACCGCTTCGTCTCCATCCTCGTCTTCATTCCGCGCGAGAAATACGACACCGACGTGCGCATCGGCATCGGCAATTATCTGGCCAATGCCTATAAGGGCCGCCTTTCCGCCTCCTACGCGGCCTTCCCCGAAGGGCCGCTGGCGCGCGTGCATTACATCATCGGCCGCTATGAGGGGGATACGCCCTTCATCGAGCGCTCGGTGCTGGAGGCCGGCATCACCGCCATCGCCACCAATTGGGGCGACAAGCTCCGGGCAGCCCTTGCCGGCACCACCGACGGCATGCGTGCACGCCTGCTCGGCAACCGCTACGCCAATGCCTTCACCGGCGGCTATCCCGAGACCTTCTCCACCGCCCAGGCGATCGCCGATATCGGCGTGATCGAGAAGCTGACACCCGCCCGCCCCGTGGCTATCCTGGTCTATCGCCTGGAGGAGGACGATACGCCCTCGCGCTGCGGCCTCAAGGTCTTCTCGCAGGGCGCACCGATGTCACTGTCCTATCGCGTGCCGGTGATCGAGAATCACGGCCTGCGCGTGGTCGACGAGCGTACCTACGAGATTACCCCCACCGCCAAGCCGGCGCCGGCTCCCGTCTGGCTGCACGACATGACGGTGGAGACCAGCGACGGCCAGCCCATCCCGCCCGGCATCGACTTCCAGCATCGCCTCGAAGCCTCGATCATGGCGGTGGTGGGCGACTATGCCGAATCCGACGGCTACAACGCCCTCGTCCTGCGCACCTCGCTGGGCTGGCGCGAGATTTCCGCCATCCGGGCCCTGTCGCGCTATCTGCGCCAGATCCGCGCTCCCTTCAGCCAGGACTACATGTGGGAAACGGCGCGCAAGAACCCGCAGATCACTGCCAGCATCGTGGCCTTGTTCCGCGCCCGCCACGACCCGAGGCTGACGGCAACCGATGCCGAACGCACCGCGCATGAAGCCGAGATCGTGGGCGAGATCGAGGAGCAGCTGCAATCGGTCTCCTCGCTCGACGAGGACCGCATCCTGCGCCGCTTCACCAATCTGGTGCAGGCGATCATGCGCACCAATCTCTGGCAGGTCGGCCCGGATGGCCAGCCCCGGCCGGTGATCAGCTTCAAGTTCGAATGCCGCAAGGTCGAAGGCCTGCCGGCTCCCAAGCCCCTCTACGAGATCTTCGTCTATTCGCCGCGGGTGGAGGGCATCCATCTGCGCTTCGGCAAGGTGGCACGCGGCGGCCTGCGCTGGTCGGACCGCCCCCAGGATTTCCGCACCGAGATTCTGGGTCTCGTCAAGGCGCAACAGGTCAAGAACGCAGTAATCGTGCCGGTCGGCGCCAAGGGCGGCTTCGTGCCCAAGCGCCTGCCGCCGCCGTCCAACCGCGACGCCTGGCTGGCCGAGGGGACGGAAGCCTACCGCATCTTCATCCGCTCGCTGCTCGAACTCACCGACAATCTCGACGGCGACAATATCGTGCCGCCCGACAACACCGTGCGCCATGACGGCGACGACCCCTATCTGGTCGTCGCAGCCGACAAGGGCACCGCCACCTTCTCCGACACGGCCAATGCCATCTCCATCGAGAAGCATCACTGGCTGGGCGACGCCTTCGCCTCGGGCGGCAGCCAGGGCTACGACCACAAGAAGATGGGCATCACTGCCCGCGGTGCCTGGGAGGCGGTGAAGCGGCATTTCCGCGAACTCGGCACCGACATCCAGGTCGAGCCCTTCACCGCCGTCGGCGTCGGCGACATGTCGGGCGACGTCTTCGGCAACGGCATGCTGCTGTCGCCGGCGACCAAGGTGGTCGCGGCCTTCGACCATCGCGACATCTTCATCGATCCCTCGCCCGATCCTGTCACCAGCCATGCCGAGCGGCTGCGCATGTTCAACCTGCCGCGCTCGAGCTGGCAGGATTACGACAAGGCGCTGATCTCCAAGGGCGGCGGCGTGTTCTCGCGCTCGCTGAAGGCCATTCCGCTTTCAGCCGAGATCCGGGCCCTGCTCGATCTCGACAAGGCCGAGGCGACGCCCACCGAGGTGATGACGGCGATCCTCAAGGCCCGCGCCGATCTCCTGTGGTTCGGCGGCATCGGCACCTATATCCGCGCGGCCAGCGAGACCGACGACCAGGTCGGCGACCGCGCCAACGATCCCATCCGCATCACCGGTGCCGATGTCAGGGCCCGGGTGATCGGCGAGGGCGCCAATCTCGGTGCCACCCAGCGCGGCCGCATCGAGGCGGCACAGAAGGGCATCAAGCTCAACACCGACGCGATCGACAATTCCGCCGGCGTCAACACCTCCGACGTCGAGGTGAACATCAAGATCGCGCTGGCCCGGCCCGAGCGCGACCAGCGCCTCACGCAGGCCGATCGCAACATCCTGCTGGCTGCGATGACCGACGAGGTCGGCTCGCTGGTGCTGCGCAACAACTATCTGCAGACGCTGGCGCTCTCGCTCTCCGAACGCAAGGGCGTGGCCGAGACCGGCTTCCTCACGCGGCTGATGCAGTCGCTCGAACAGCGTGGCCTGCTCGATCGCGCGGTGGAGTTCCTGCCCGACGACGTCGCCATCGCCGAGCGCACCCGCCGCGGCCAGGCCCTGACGCGGCCGGAACTCGCCGTGCTGCTCGCCTATGCCAAGCTGACGCTCTATGACGACCTGCTCCTCACCAACGTGCCGGACGATCCCTATCTCGCCCGCGAACTGACGGTGTATTTCCCGCCGGAGGTGCAGAACCGGTTCCCCGACGCCGTCGAGAACCATCGCCTCAGGCGCGAGATCATCGCCACCAATCTCGCCAACGGCATCATCAACCGCGGCGGCCCCGCCTGCGTGGTGCGCCTCAGCGACGAGACCGACGCCGACGTCACCACCATCGCCATGGCCTTCGCCGCCGTGGATGAATCCTATGGCCTGCGCTATCTCTACGATGCCATCGATGCCCTGGATAACCGCATCGACGGGCAGCTCCAGCTCAGCCTCTACGGCTTCCTGCAGGATCTCCTGCTCTCGCGCGTGGTCTGGTTCGTGCGCAATGTCGACTTCTCGCCCGGGCTGGAAGCGGTGATCGCCCGTTTCGGCGCCGGTGTCCACGAGATCGCCATCGGCCTCGACACCACCTTGCCGGAGGCGATGCAGGCAGCCCGCCTCAAGCGCATCCGCGAACTGGTCGAGGGCGGTGTGCCCGAAGACCTCGCCGGCAGGATGGGCAATCTGGATCCGCTGGTGTCGGCGCCCGACATCGTGCTGGTGGCGGGCCGCACCGGCCGGGCCATCGGCGACACCGCAGCCACCTTCTATGCGGCGGAAGCCAATTTCCAGCTCGACCGCATCGTCACGGCCGCCCGCGCCGTGCCCGCCAGCGATTATTTCGAGCGCCTCGCCATCGACCGGGCCATCGAACAGATCGCGGCAGCCGAGCGACGCCTGGTCGCCGACATGCTGGCGACCGGCCTGTCCGGCCAGGCGGCGACGGAGGCCTGGCTCGAAGCCCATCCGGAAGCCGCGCGCATCCGCCGCTCGGTGGAGGAAATCGCGGCCAGCGGCCTGACCCTGGCCAAGCTCGCCGTGGCGGCCAACATGCTGGGCGATCTCGTCAGAGAGTGACGAGGTCGCGGATGGCGGGCCTGCTGGCACGTGGATGTTGCCAACGGGCCTGCTCGCAGAATCCAGTTCCGTTCCTTCTTGCGGTGATCGGGATCAGGCAGGCGCTCTCTCGGCGCTTCGAGCGCTACAGCATCGGACTCGATTTCGGAATCGAGTCCGATGCTGTAAGTTATTGTTGTCGCATCGCTTTTGTTAAAAACCGGCATCCACTTTTCGGCACGATGCTCTAGGAGTTGTGGACACTTATCTGATCCATAGAACTGTAGCGGCAAGGGTT
>NZ_JASGFM010000053.1:0-43151 GCF_047605565.1 Labrys sp. (in: a-proteobacteria) | reverse complement strand
CGACGCTCGCCACCCATGCCGACCGCAAGCGCCTCTTCGTCGAGGCCGGCCATCTCGTCGTCGATCTCGCGCGCCGCTATTACGAGCAGAACGATGAGAGCGTGCTGCCGCGCAAGATCGCCAGTTTCGGGGCTTTCGAGAATGCCATGACGCTCGACATCGCCATGGGCGGCTCGACCAATACGGTGCTGCATATCCTGGCCGCCGCGCATGAAGGCGAGATTCCCTTCACCATGGACGACATCGACCGGCTGTCGCGCCGCGTGCCGGTGCTCTGCAAAGTCGCCCCGGCCGTCAGCCATGTCCATATGGAGGACGTCCATCGCGCCGGCGGCATCATGGGCATTCTCGGCGAGCTCGACCGCGCCGGCCTGATCAATCGCGACCTGCCGACCGTGCATTCGGCCAGCATGGCGGAAGCCCTCGATCGGTGGGACGTCGTGCGTAC
Source organism: Labrys sp. (in: a-proteobacteria) (assembly GCF_047605565.1). Taxonomy (NCBI): domain Bacteria; kingdom Pseudomonadati; phylum Pseudomonadota; class Alphaproteobacteria; order Hyphomicrobiales; family Xanthobacteraceae; genus Labrys; species Labrys sp. (in: a-proteobacteria). The sequence goes on along the minus strand of NZ_JASGFM010000053.1, from coordinate 42,703 downwards.
CAAGAGCGAGAGCGTGCGCGAGTTCTTCAAGGCCGCGCCGGGCGGCGTGCCGACCCAGGTCGCCTTCAGCCAGGACCGGCGCTGGGACGATGTCGATCTCGACCGCGAGAAGGGCGTGATACGCTCGGCTGAGCATGCCTATTCCAAGGATGGCGGCCTCGCCGTGCTGAAGGGCAATCTGGCGCTCGACGGCTGTATCGTGAAGACGGCCGGCGTCGACGAGTCCATCCTGAAATTCGCCGGCCCGGCCGTGGTGTTCGAGAGCCAGGATGCGGCCGTGGACGGCATCCTCAACGGCAAGGTCAAGGCCGGCGACGTCGTCGTCATCCGCTACGAAGGACCGCGCGGCGGGCCGGGCATGCAGGAAATGCTGTATCCGACCAGCTATCTGAAGTCGAAGGGACTGGGCAAGGCCTGCGCCCTGATCACCGATGGCCGCTTCTCCGGCGGCACTTCGGGCCTGTCGATCGGCCACGCCTCGCCGGAAGCGGAAGAGGGCGGCACCATCGGCCTGGTCGAGCCCGGCGATCGCATCGAGATCGACATTCCCAACCGCACCATCGTGCTGGCCGTGCCGGAAGCCGAGCTTGAGCGCCGTCGCTCCGTCAAGGGAGCCGCGCCCTGGCGCCCGGCCGCGCCGCGCAAGCGCAAGGTCACCACGGCCCTGCGCGCCTATGCCGCCATGGCCACCAGCGCCGCCAAGGGTGCCGTGCGCCAGGTTCCGGATTTCGATTGAGCCCGGCGTGCCGGTCTTCTCAACTCCATCGAGAGATGGAGTGGGACCGGCACGTTCTTCCTGGGCTCGCCGGCTTCCAGCCGGCTCTTCCTCATCGGCGGGGGCAGTGCTTCCAAGAGCCGGCTGGAAGCCGGCGGTCCCAGGAAACCCTCAACCGCCTCTAGCCAGCTTCTCCAGCGCCTCGCCGGTCAGGCGGCAGCCGATCCATTCCTTGCGCAGCACGGCCCCCTGTCTCTGGTAGAAGCCGATGGCAGGTTCGTTCCAGTCGAGCACGGACCATTCGAGGCGTCCCAGCTTTTCCGTGACGCAGCGCTTGGCAAGATGGCCCAGCAGGGCCTGGCCGATGCCGTGGCCGCGATAGGCGTCCCGGACGAACAAATCCTCGAGATAGATGCCGTGGCGGCCGAGGAAGGTCGAGTAGCTGTAGAACCACAGGGCGAAGCCGGCTGTCTCGCCCTGCCACTCGGCGATCTCGCAGAAGACGCGGGGATTGGCGGCGAACAGGCTGGCATTGAGGTCGGTTTCGGTGGCGACCGCCTCGTGTTCGAGCTTCTCATACAGCGCCAGGCCGCGGATCAAGGCCAGGACGGTCTTGGTGTCTGCCGGTTTCGCCCGGCGGATGGTTAACGACATGTCGTGCTCCAGCAAAAACCGTGCAACAAAAAGCCCGCCATGGAAGGCGGGCTGGCTTGTTGCCTCAAATCAAGATCTCGACAGCGCTCAGGCCGCGTCGATGTCGTTCAGCCCGAGGCGCTTATCGAGATAGGACGAACAGGACGCGATCAGTTCGTCCGTCTTGTTGTCGAAGAAGTGGTTGGCACCGGCAATGACCGATTGCTCGATGACGATACCCTTCTGCGTCTTCAACTTCGACACCAGCGTCTCGACGTCCTTGAGCGGTGCGACGCGATCGGCATCGCCATGGACGATCAGGCCGGAGGACGGGCAGGGGGCGAGGAAGGAGAAGTCGAAGCGATTGGCGGGCGGGGCAACCGAGATGAAACCCTCGATCTCCGGGCGGCGCATCAGGAGCTGCATGCCGATCCAGGCCCCGAACGAGACGCCGGCGATCCAGCAGGACTTGGCGTCGGGCGTCACCGCCTGGACCCAGTCGAGCGCCGAGGCGGCATCGGAGAGCTCACCGGCGCCGTGGTCGAAGGAGCCTTGGCTGCGGCCGACGCCGCGGAAATTGAAGCGCAAGGCCGAAAAACCGCGCTGCACGAAGGCATAGAACAGATCATAGACGATCTTGTTGTTCATCGTCCCGCCGAATTGCGGATGCGGATGCAGGACGATCGCAATGGGGGCCCCACGCTGCTTGGACGGCTGGAAGCGGCCTTCGATGCGGCCTGCCGGGCCGGTGAACGTAACTTCGGGCATATATTGAGTTGCCTTTTTCGTGTGCCAGAGCGGTGCTCGCTTGATCCGAACGGTTCCCGATCAGCCGAGTTCCGCGAGAACTTCGAAACCTTGCAGGATATCCGGGCCCTCCTTAGGGCGGACCGCGAATTCCCGCTTGGGACGCGCGCTCCGGCTCCGATGACTGGCCTTGACGGCTGAGGGAGGCAGGAGTATGACTTTAGAATAATTCTAATGGCTTAGAACCATTCTAAAGAAGCTCACCGCTCGGATGCGATGCGCTCTGATCCATGCGCCGATGAGGACGCATTGCACCCAGCCCGCGTTCGGGTAGCGCTTCTTAACACGAAGAGCAGGGCGTTTTGCAAGCTTTTCCGCATCGGTAGAGCGGCAGAACAATGGATTTTTGAGGTTTGACCAGGTCGCGCACCTATCTGGACCACAATGCAACCACGCCGTTGCGGCAGGAGGCTCGCGCCGCCATGCTGTCCGCGCTGGATCTGTGTGGTGCGCCATCTTCGGTGCATGCGGATGGCCGTGTGGTGCGCAAGCTGGTGGAGGCGGCGCGCCATGATGTCGCCGATCTCGTCGGTGCGCTCGCCAAGAACGTGGTTTTCTGCGCCTCCGCTACGGAAGCCAACAATCTCGCCCTCAATCTCGACTGGCAACGCCCCGGCAAGCCGCCCCTCCGGCGCATGGCTGTGTCCAGCGTGGAGCATGCCAGCGTATTGAATGGCGTGCGTCCGCAAGGCACGGAACTCGACCTGTTGCCGGTGGATGGGAATGGGGTGCTCGACCTCAACGCACTCGAGGGTCGGCTGAGCGCTTGGCACGAACGCGGAGAGACGGGCCTCGTGTCGGTGATGCTGGCCAACAACGAGACCGGAGTGGTGCAGCCGGTGGCCGAGATTGCCGCTCGTGTGCGTAAGGCCGGCAGCCTGTTTCATTGCGATGCCGCGCAGGCGGCAGGAAAAATCTCCTGTTTGATCAACGAAATCGGGGCCGATCTTCTAACGATTTCGAGCCACAAGCTTGGCGGACCGCTTGGCGCCGGCGCGCTGGTGTTGGCCAGCGATAGCCTGCATCAGCCCAACGCTCTCATCCGCGGCGGCGGCCAGGAGAAGGGATTGCGGGCCGGTACCGAGAACGTACCGGCTCTGGCCGGCTTTGGCGCGGCAGCACGCGCCGCCGCGCGGGAGCTCGCGGCTTACGGGCAGGAGAGCCTTGCCTTGCGTTCGAAGCTGGAGGCGGCGTTGCGGGACGCGTCGCCGGACATTGTGCTGTTCGGCGAGGGCGTCCGGCGCCTGCCCAACACGCTGAATTTCGCCGAACCGGGGATGGCGGCGGAAACGACATTGATTGCGCTGGATCTTGAGGGTATTTCCGTCTCCTCGGGATCTGCCTGCTCGTCGGGCAAGGTGAAGGTCAGCCATGTGCTGACAGCGATGGGCGTGGCGCCGGCGCTGGCCGGTAGCGCCTTGCGCGTATCGCTGGGACGGGAAACCACAGTCCAAGAGATCGAGTTTTTCGTCGCGGCCTGGAAAAGGCTGCGCAAGAACTTACATGACAGAAGGCATCGGGCAGCATAAATCCCTGTCCGATCTGTAAAATTTGCTGCTTTCGGGTGGCACCAGGAGACCAACATGCCTGCAGTCCAGGAAACCGTCGAACAGGTCCGGGCGATCGACGTCGACCAATATAAATATGGCTTCGTCACGGACATCGAGATGGAGCTTGCACCCAAAGGCCTGTCCGAAGAGATCGTGCGCTACATCTCGGCCAAGAAAGGCGAGCCTGACTGGATGACCGAATGGCGCCTCGATGCCTACAGGCGCTGGATCACCATGCAGGAGCCGACCTGGGCTCGCGTGGAATATCCGCCGATCGATTTCCAGGATCTCTATTATTATGCGGCGCCCAAGCAGAATGCCGCGCCGAAATCGCTCGACGAGATCGATCCGGCCATTCTCAAAACCTATGAGAAGCTCGGCATTCCTCTGCGCGAGGTCGAAATCCTCGAAGGCGTGGCGCCGGCCAACCGCATCGCCGTCGATGCGGTGTTCGACTCGGTCTCCGTCGTCACCACCTTCAAGGAGGAATTGAAGAAGGCTGGCGTGATCTTCTGCTCCATCTCCGAGGCGCTGCGCGAGCATCCGGACCTGGTGAAGAAGTATCTCGGCACCGTGGTGCCGACCACCGACAATTTCTATGCGACGCTGAACTCGGCCGTGTTCTCGGACGGGTCCTTCGTCTATGTGCCGCCGGGCGTGCGCTGCCCGATGGAGCTGTCGACCTATTTCCGCATCAACGAGGAAAAGACCGGGCAGTTCGAGCGCACTTTGATCATCGCCGACAAGGGCGCCTATGTCTCCTATCTCGAAGGCTGCACGGCACCGCGCCGCGACGAGAACCAACTCCACGCCGCCGTGGTCGAGTTGATCGCGCTGGAAGACGCCGAGATCAAATATTCCACCGTGCAAAACTGGTATCCGGGCGATTCCGAGGGCAAGGGCGGTATCTACAATTTCGTCACCAAGCGCGGCGATTGCCGCGGCGCGCGCTCGAAGATTTCCTGGACGCAGGTCGAGACCGGTTCGGCCATCACCTGGAAGTACCCGTCCTGCATCCTGCGCGGCGAGGGCTCCCAGGGCGAGTTCTATTCGATCGCCGTGTCGAATGGCCGCCAGCAGGTCGACAGCGGCACCAAGATGATCCATCTCGGCAAGAATACCAAGAGCCGGATCATATCCAAGGGCATCTCGGCCGGCCATTCCAACAACACCTATCGCGGCCTGGTCTCTGCCCATCGCAAGGCCACCGGTGCCCGCAACTTCACCAATTGCGACTCGCTGCTGATCGGCGAGCACTGCGGGGCGCACACCGTGCCCTATATCGAATCGAAGAATTCGACGGCGGTGTTCGAGCATGAGGCCACCACCTCGAAGATCTCGGACGACCAGCTGTTCTATTGCCTCCAGCGCGGCCTGTCGGCCGAGGAGGCGACGGCGCTGATCGTCAACGGCTTCGTCAAGGACGTGCTGCAGCATTTGCCGATGGAATTCGCGGTCGAGGCGCAGAAGCTCATCTCCATCAGCCTCGAAGGCAGCGTCGGCTAAGGCGGCGCGTCACCTCTTTCACGCTCCGGCGTCACTATTTCTAGGAACTCTACGATGCTCGAAATCAAGAACCTCCATGCCGAAATCGACGGCAAGCCGATCATCCAGGGGCTGAGCCTCACGGTGAAGGACGGCGAAGTCGCGGCGATCATGGGCCCGAACGGCTCCGGCAAGTCGACCCTTTCCTATATCCTGGCCGGCAAGGAGGATTATGAGGTCACGCAGGGCGAGATCCTGCTCGACGGCGAGAACATCCTGGAGATTCCGGTCGAGGAGCGCGCGGCACGCGGCGTCTTCCTGGCCTTCCAATACCCGCTGGAAATTCCCGGCGTCGCCACCATGACCTTCCTGAAGGCGGCCTTGAATGCCCAGCGCAAGGCGCGTGGCGAGGCCGAGCTCTCCACGCCGGACTTCATCAAGCGTGTCAACAGTGCTGCCGATGAGCTTAAGATCTCGAAGGAAATGCTGCGCCGCGCCTTCAATGTCGGCTTCTCCGGCGGTGAGAAGAAGCGTATGGAAATCCTGCAGATGGCTCTGCTGCAGCCGAGCCTCGCCGTGCTCGACGAGACCGATTCCGGCCTCGATATCGACGCGCTGCGCATCGTGGCGGACGGCGTGAACGCGCTGCGCTCGCCCAAGCGCTCCTTCATCGTCATCACCCATTATCAGCGCCTGCTCAACCATATCGTCCCCGATAGCGTGCATGTCCTCTCCAAGGGCCGCATCGTGAAGTCGGGTGGCAAGGAACTGGCGCTCGAGCTCGAAGCCAACGGCTATCGCGACTACGAGGAAGCTGCGTAACCATGGCCAATATCGTTGCTGTAAAGACTTCGGCCGAGACGGCGCTGGATGAGGCGTTCGGCGGCCTGCGCGAGACGCTGCCCGGTGCGGCGACCGTGCGCGGCCTGCGCGAGGGGGCGATTGCCCGCTTCCGCGCAAGCGGCCTGCCGCATCGCCGGGTCGAGGAGTGGAAATATACCGACCTGCGCAACCTGATGCGCGATGCCAATCCCGTTGCTACCAGCCCGCGGGGAACACCCGGTGCGGCGGGCAAGGCGGAGGAGTTTCTCGCCGGGCTCGAGCATATCCGCCTGGTGATCGTCGACGGCGCCTATTCTCCGGCGCTGTCGAATCTTGCCACATTGCCGGCGGGGTTGAAGGTGACGTCGCTCGCCGAGGCGCTCGCCTCGACGGACGATGCGCTCATCGCCGATCTCAGCGCCGGAGCGCCTGACAATTCCGTGCTCGATCTCAACACCGCCTTCATGAGCGACGGCGTGGTTGTGAGCGTCGATGCGGGCGTCGAAATCGGCCTGCCGGTTGCCATCGAGACCCGCCACACCGGTACGGTGGCGCAGGCAACCTTCACGCGGTCGCTCGTTGTCCTGGGCGCCGGCGCCAAGCTGACGCTGATCGACAGCTATGAGGGGCCGGAGGGCGTTGCCCATCAGACCAATGCGGCGCTCGCCGTCAAGGTCGGCGACGGTGCCGAACTGCAGCGCATCAGCTTCCAGGTCCAGGGCCTGGAGGCCCAGCACATCTCCACCGTGCTGGCCTCGCTCGGCAAGGAAGCTCTGTTGCAGAGCTTCGCCCTGGAGGCTGGCGCAGCCGTGGCGCGCAACCAGCTCTTCGTCACCTATAAGGGTGACGATGCCAAGATCGTGTTGTCGGGCGCGACGCTGCTGGCCGGCAAGCGCCATGCCGACACCACTTTGGTGGTGGATCATACGGCACTGGGCGGTGAGAGCCGCGAGCTTTTCCACGCGGTCATCGACGACGAGGCCCGCTCGGTGTTCCAGGGCAAGATCGTGGTTCGTCCCGGTGCACAGAAAACGGACGGGCGCATGATGAGCCGTTCGCTGCTGCTGTCGGAGACGGCCGAGGCCAATGCCAAGCCGGAACTCGAGATCTTCGCCGATGACGTCGTCTGCGCCCATGGCGCGACCTGCGGCGCCCTGGACGAGGATTTGTTGTTCTACTGCAAGGCCCGCGGCATCCCGCAGAAGGAGGCCGAGGCGATCCTGGTGCAGGCTTTCGTCGGCGAGGCCATCGAGACGGTAGAGAACGAGGAACTGCGTGAGCGCCTCAACGCCCTCACTGAGGCCTGGCTCGACAAGCGGGTCTGAAGGAGTGGCGGCCACGGGCCGCCATTCCAGGGTTGCGATTGATGGGGTGGCGGGACCGCCACTCCGAGTGAAGGAACAGGAACGTGAACAAGCCCGTCGCCGCACTTCCTTATGATCTGGCTAAGGTCCGTGCCGACTTTCCGGCCCTGTCCCTGCAGGTCCACGGCAAGCCGCTGGTCTATCTCGACAATGGCGCATCGGCCCAGAAGCCCCAGGCGGTGCTCGATCGCATGATGCATGCCTACACGCATGAATATGCGAATGTTCACAGGGGCTTGCATTATCTTGCGAATGCGGCGACGGAAGCGTATGAGGCCGGCCGCGAGAGCGTGCGCAAATTCCTCAACGCCCCCTCGATCGAGCAGATCATCTTTTCGCGGTCGGCAACTGAATCCCTCAACCTCGTCGCCGCCTCCATGGGGCGGCTGCTCGAGATCGGCGAGGGCGACGAGATCGTGCTCTCGATTATGGAGCACCATTCCAACATCGTACCCTGGCACTTCCATCGTGAACGCGCCGGTGCCGTGCTGAAATGGGCGCCGATCCGCGAAGACGGCTCCTTCGATATCGAGGCTTTCGAAAAGCTCCTGGGGCCGCGCACCAAGATGGTCGCGATCACCCATATGTCGAACGTGCTGGGCACGGTGACGCCACTCAAGGAAATCGTCGCCCTGGCCCATGCCCGCGGCATTCCGGTATTGGCCGACGGCAGCCAGGGCGCTGTGCATCTCGATGTCGACGTCCAGGATCTCGACGTCGATTTCTACGCCTTCACCGGCCACAAGGTCTATGGGCCCACCGGCATCGGCGTGCTCTACGGCAAGAAGGAGTGGCTGGAGCGCATGCCGCCCTTCAATGGCGGAGGCGAGATGATCGGCGAGGTGACCGAGGACAACATCACCTATGCCACGCCGCCCCATCGCTTCGAAGCCGGCACGCCGCCGATCGTGCAGGCGATCGGGCTGGGTGCGGCAGTGGACTACATGATGGCGCTCGGCCGCGACAATATCCGGGCTCACGAGGAGAAGCTCCTGCATTATGCCCAGGAGCGCCTCTCCAAGCTCAATTCGATCCGGATTTTTGGTGAGGCGCCGGGCAAGGGTGGTATCGTCTCCTTCGAGCTGAAGAATGCCCATGCCCATGACGTAGCGACCGTGCTGGATCGCTACGGTATCGCGGTGCGGGCAGGAACACATTGCGCTCAACCGCTTTTGGCGCGATATGGCGTAACTTCGACCTGCCGCGCATCCTTCGGGCTTTACAATACGCTCGACGAGGTAGATGCACTGGTCGAGGCGCTGATCAAGGCGCAGAGCTTTTTCGCATGACGGAGGCAGTGATGGCCGACGGAAATCTGGCCGAGACCCGGCCCAATGAACCGGCTGTCGCAGGGGCGACAGCCTTGCCGCCGGAAGAGATCGATCGGCTGACCGACGCGATCGTGGCCGCCCTCAAGACCGTCTACGATCCGGAAATCCCGGCCGACATCTACGAGCTCGGCCTGATCTACCGTGTCGAGATCGCCGACGATCGCAAGGTGAGCATCGACATGACGCTCACGGCGCCGGGCTGCCCGGTGGCGGGCGAGATGCCCGGCTGGGTGGAGAATGCCGTTGCAAGCGTGCCCGGTGTCTCCGAGGTGCAGGTGAAGATGGTTTTCGATCCGCCGTGGGATCAGTCGCGCATGTCCGACGAGGCGCGCGTCGCGCTGGATATGTGGTGAGGGATCCAATCCTCTCCCTCTCGCATTCGCGCCGAGTCGCGCTTATATTCGTGGGGTAAACCGAGCGCCGGGCCTTGAACCCGGTGTTGTTGGAGTGTTCCAGTGAGCAAGATCCGTCCGAAGTTCAAGGTCGTTTCGCTGACCGATGCCGCGGCCGACAAGATCAAGGCCATCATGGCCAATGCCGAGCGGCCCTATGAAGGCGTACGCGTCGGCGTCAAGAATGGCGGCTGCGCCGGCATGTCCTACACGATGGAATATGCCGAAACGGCAAACCCGCTCGACGAGGTGGTCGAGGACAAGGGCGTCAAGGTCCTGATCGATCCCAAGGCCGTGCTGTTCCTGCTCGGCACCGAGATGGACTACAAGACCGACAAGCTTTCGGCCCAGTTCGTGTTCAACAATCCCAATCAGACCTCGGCCTGCGGCTGTGGCGAGTCGGTAGCGATTACGCCGGCTGCGAGTGGCGCCCTGGAAGCGACGGCCTGAGGCTGCCGCCGGATGGATCACGAGCATCTGCGCGACCTCTTCGCCGGCATGCCCCGTCTATCCATCCGCCGCTTGTTCGGCGGGGTTGGCCTTTATTCCGATGGCGTGGTCTTCGCACTCGGTGCTTTCGATGAGATCTGGATCAAGGCGGATGCCGAGAGCCAGCCTCTGTTCGAGCAGGCAGGTTCGCGCCCCTTCCGCTACCGGGGCAAGAACCGTGAGGTGCAACTGCCGTATTGGAGCCTGCCTGACCGGGCGCTGGACGATCCCGATGAAGCGTTGAAATGGGCTCGGCTCGGCCTCACGGTTTCCTTGCGTGCGCCGAAGCAGGCGTCTAAAGCAAAACGTTCCAGGAAGAGCGCGTCGCAGCCTTTGTGAGTGTTCTCGTATCCTCGATATCGGACCGTCGCCATGTCCATCGTGCTTTCGATCGCCCTGTTCTTCGTCATCTGGTGGATGACGCTGTTCGCCGTGCTGCCGCTGGGCGTGAAGAGCCAGTTCGAGGGCGGCGAGGTGGTGCCGGGCACCGAGGCCGGCGCGCCGCAAAGGCCGATGCTTCTGAAGAAGGCGGGCATCACCACGGTGATTGCCGCGGCGATCTTCACCTGCGTCTATCTCGTCGTGTCGAAACATTGGATGCCACACCAGATCTTCGACATCGTGCCGGACCTGAAGCAATAATGGCCGTGCTCTCACGCGACGTCGGTGCGCAGGACCATGTGAAGGGGCTGGCCGATGCGCCGGTCACCCTGGTCGAATATGGCGATTTCGAATGCCCCTATTGCGGCGAGACCGTCGGCGTGATCGACGGCGTTCAGCGTCTGATGGGTGACAGGCTGCGCTATGTCTTCCGGCATTTTCCCCTGGTCGAGCCGCATCCTTTCGCCCTGCATGCCGCCGGCCTCGCGGAAGCCGCCAGTGAAGTCGGACGGTTTTGGGAAGCGCATCGCATCCTCTACGACAACCAGCATGCGCTCGATGACAGGGCGCTGCGCAGTTACGGGCGCCGGCTCGGTCTCGGTCAGGACGCCGTCGAGGCGGCCCTGGGCGGGCGCTATGCCGCCAGGATCGAGCTCGATTTCGAGAGCGGCATCGCCAGCGGCGTGAATGCGACGCCGACCCTGTTCATCAATGGCACCCGTCACGATGGCCGCCGCGACCTCAGGGGGCTGCATGCGGCCCTGCTGGCTGCTGCGGAAAGCCGAGGCTGAGCCTGCTGCCCGCGGCACATCAATGCTGCAGCACGATCTTGCCGAAATGCCTGCCGCCTGCGAGATGGCGCAGGGCTTCGCCGATATCCGTCCAGGGATAGCAGCGATCGATCACCGGTCGAATCCTGCCGCCGTCGATGGCCCGTACCATTGCCTCGAAGGAGGCGCGTGAGCCGACTGGAATGCCCCGCACCGTCACCTGGCGCCGGAAGATGTCGAGCGGATTGATGGTTCCCTCAGTACCGCCGAGATAGCCGATCACGCTGATTTGACCGCCGCGGCGTACGGCACGCAGGGACTGTGCGAAACTGTCGGGACCGCCCACTTCCAGGACATGATCGACGCCTCGCCCGCAGGTCAGCTCGATCACGGCGTCCGCCCATTGCGGATGCTTGCGATAGTTCACGCCGGCCGCGGCCCCCAGGGCCCTGGCGCGCTCGATCTTCTCGTCGCTGCTTGAGGTGACGATGACACGAGCGCCGGCATTGACGGCAAATTGCAGGGCGAAGATCGAAACGCCGCCCGTGCCGAGCACGAGGATGGTGTCGCCGGCCTTGAGGTGTCCTTGCGTGACCAGGCTGTGCCACGCCGTCACGCCGGCGCAGGGCAGGGTGGCTGCTTCGAGGTCGGTGAGGTGGGCGGGCGCGGGTACGACAGCCTGTTCGTCGAGGGCGGCATATTCGGCCAGCAGCCCGTCAAGCGGGCCGCCGCGCTGATGGCTTGGCTCGGCCATGTCGAAACTGCCGCCGACCCAGCGTTGCCAGAACGTGCTGCAGACCCTGTCACCGACCGCCACGCGGCTGACGCCTTCGCCTATCGCGACCACTTCGCCGACGCCGTCCGAAACCGGGATCAGCGGCAAGGGGAAGCGGGTGTGATAGCTGCCGCGGATGATCTCAAGATCGCGGTAGTTGAGGGCCGTGGCCCTGATGCGCACGATCACTTCCTGGCGTCGCGGCGTCGGCATCGGCCGTTCGACCAGCCGCAGATTGTCGATGCCAGGCTCGCCGTCGATGATGATGGCCTTCATTCTCGTCTCCTTGTCCGTTTGGCTTGGCAAGGATGCGAGCGCAGCGCATAATGTTCAAATTCATAATAATTAGAATTAATATGCAGAGAATGTATGATGCTGAGCGAGATGCGCACTTTCGTTCTGTTCGCCGAAGAAGGTTCGATCCAGAAGGTCGCCGAGCGTCTGCCTCTGACGCAGCCGGCGGTCACCCGCCAGATCCAGCGGCTCGAACAGCTTCTCGGCTTCGAACTGCTCGACCGTCGCCAGAAGCCATCGGCCTTGGCGCCCTTGGGTGTCGAGGCACTCGCACGTTGCCGAAAGGTGCTGGCCGCCTATGACGAGTTTACGCAGATGGCAAGCCAGCGTGACCCCGAAGGCATGCTCAGGGTGGGTGTCGCCCATGGCATTGCCGGCAGTGCCCTGGTGCCGATCATTCGTGACCTGCGGCAGCGATTTCCGAACGTGATGCTGCGCTTGACCACGGGCTGGAGCCAACCGCTGTCCGAGCAGCTTGGCCGTGGTCATCTCGATGCCGCCGTGCTGCTTTCGGCCGAGGTCGTCGCCGACCGGCTCAGCATCCTGGGACAGGAGCATCTGTCGATCATCACCGCCAGTGCCGACGCTGCCGGGAAGGCGAGTGGCTCGATCGCCGAGGCCGGCTGGATTCTCAGTCCCGAGCCATGCGAGGCCCGCCGGCTCCTGGCTTCGGCCATGGTGCGGCGGGGACAGGCCTTGCATGTCGCCGCCGAAGTTCAGGATTCGGGCCTGCAACTGGCCCTGGTGCGGGAGGGGCTCGGCCTCAGCCTGTTGCCCCGCCGTGTCCTGGAACGAGCCGCCATTCCGGGCATTGCCGCGATCCAAGAGGCCGATGATCTCGGCCTGGTTCTCGACGTTCAGATGCAGCGCTCGCCGCATCTTCGCTCGCTCGACCCTGTCGTCGACGTCCTGGCGCAGGCGATAGGGGCCTGGTTGGGGTGAGGGGCAGTCCTTATCCCTTCGGCTTGTTCCCGGGCTTTTCCATCCATTTGATGATGAGCATGGCCGGAAAGACCCAGGCAAGGCCTAGAATGGCATAGAGGATGGGTTGCAGCCAGGCGGGGGCATCGGTGATGCGGCCTTCCGCCAGCGCCATGGCGAGGAGGGCATAGACCACGACCAACACCAGCATCGCCAGCGAACCGACCAGTTTGCGGAGGGACGGTGCCTTGTAGTCCTGGGCCATGATCTCGAACTCCATGGTTCAGCGTCGTCTCCGCCAGCCGGAAAGGCGCAGGCCGACATGCCGCTGGAGTGCGACGCGAGCGCGCGTTGCTCCTGGCCAGCGATTTCTATATCTGTGCGCCTTCTAGAGCAAAGCGCGTTCAAGTGTGAACGCTTATTTGCTCCAACTCTCTGTTTCCAAGTCAATCCAATGGATTGGCTTGAGCGTCGTTGCCCGTCTCGGCGATCCCGTCAGAGCGCAAAGCGCTGTCCAAGCCAGTCGATCAGGAAAGGCATGCGTGTGGCCGCCATTGCAGACAATCCCACTCTTATCGGCATGAGCCGCGGCCATCTTGCTGCTGTCCGCGCCTGGCTCGTCGTCGTAGCGGTGCTGGTGATTGCCATGGTGGTGGTGGGCGGCGCCACGCGCCTGACCGAGTCCGGCTTGTCGATCACCGAATGGCAGCCGATCAAGGGCACCATTCCGCCGCTCTCCGCTGCCGAGTGGACGGCCGAGTTCGAGAAATACAAGCAGATTCCGCAATATGTGAAGCTGAACCTCGGCATGTCGCTCGAGGAGTTCAAGTTCATCTATTGGTGGGAGTGGAGCCACCGCCTGCTCGGCCGCCTGATCGGCATCGTCTTCGCCGTGCCTTTCCTGATCTTCTGGCTGCGCGGCTGGTTGACGCCCAAGCTCACCGTGAAGCTGGTCGGCCTGCTGGCGCTCGGCGGCAGCCAGGGATTGCTGGGCTGGTGGATGGTGAAATCGGGCCTGGCCGATCGGACCGAGGTCTCCGAATATCGCCTGGCCATGCATCTGACCCTGGCCTGTCTCATCCTCACCGCCATCGTCTGGGTCGCGTCCTCGCTTAAGGAAGAACGCGCCAGCGGCTCTGTGCCGGCAACAGCGCGGGCGATCGCCTATCTCCTGGTACCTCTCATCCTGGTGCAGATCTTCATGGGCGGCCTGGTGGCCGGCCTGAGGGCCGGCATGGCCTACAATACCTGGCCGCTGATGGATGGCCATTTCATCCCGGCGCTGAACAATCTCTACATCATGGCGCCGACCTGGGTGAACCATTTCGAGAACGCGCTGACCGTGCAGTTCCAGCACCGCATGGTGGCCTATCTCATCGTGGCGCTGGCCCTGCTGCAGGCCTGGCTGGCCATGCGTGGGGGTAATGGCCCGGCGCGCGGCCGGGCCTTGCTGGTGGCGGCCGTCGCGCTGGGCCAGGCGGCGATCGGCATCATCACGCTCGTGCTGGTCGTGCCGCTCTGGGCGGGCATCCTGCACCAGCTCGGCGGCGTCCTGCTGCTCACCGCTGCGACGGTACACGCGCAGCGGCTGGTTGCAGGGCCGGCGCCTCAGCTCCCGGCGAGGGCCTGATCGAGGTCGGCAATGATGTCCTTGACATCCTCGATGCCGACCGAGATGCGCACCACGTCGGGACCCGCGCCCGCTGCCTTCTTCTGTTCATCCGACAATTGCCGATGGGTGGTCGAGGCCGGGTGAATGATCAGCGAGCGGGTGTCGCCGACATTGGCGAGATGCGAGAACAATTTGACGTTCGATACCAGCTGGATGCCGGCCTCGTTGCCGCCCTTCAGGCCGAAGGTGAACACCGCGCCGGCGCCCTTGGGGCAGTATTTGCGGGCGAGGGCGTTGTATCGGTCGGCATCGAGGCCGGGATAGGACACCCAGGCCACGCCGGGATGCTCGGCCAGATACTGGGCGACCGCCAGGGCATTGTCCGAATGCTTCTGCATGCGCAGCGGCAGCGTCTCGATGCCCGTCAGGATCAGGAAGGCATTGAAGGGCGACAGCGCCGGGCCGAGGTCGCGCAGGCCGAGCACGCGCGCGGCGATGGCGAAGGCGAAATTGCCGAAGGTCTCGCCGATGACGATGCCGTTATATTCCGGGCGCGGCGCCGACAGGAAGGGATAGCGGCCCGAGGAGAGCCAGTCGAACTTGCCGCCGTCGACGATGACGCCGCCGATCGAGTTGCCATGCCCGCCCAGGAACTTGGTGGCCGAATGCACCACGATGTCGGCGCCGAAGTCGATCGGGCGGGTGAGATAGGGCGAGGCGAGGGTGTTGTCGACGATCAGCGGCACGCCGGCCTTCTTGGCGATGGCGGCAATGGCGGCGATGTCGGTGATGATGCCGCCGGGATTGGCGATGGATTCGATGAAGATCGCCTTGGTCTTCGGCGTCACCGCCGCGGCAAAACTGGAGGGATCATTGGCATCGGCCCAGCGCACGTTCCAGTCGAACGAGCGGAAGGAATGGTTGAACTGGTTGATCGAGCCGCCATAGAGCTTGTTGGAGGCGATGAATTCATCACCCGGCTGCAACAGGGTGTGGAACACCAGCATCTGCGCGGCGTGCCCGGAGGCCACGGCCAGGGCGGCGGTACCGCCTTCCAGCGCGGCGACGCGTTCTTCCAGCACCGCATTGGTGGGGTTGGTGATGCGCGAATAGATATTGCCGAAGGCCTGCAGCCCGAACAGCGAAGCGGCATGGTCGACATCGTCGAAGA
The DNA here is from genome assembly GCF_047605565.1 of Labrys sp. (in: a-proteobacteria). NCBI lineage: Bacteria > Pseudomonadati > Pseudomonadota > Alphaproteobacteria > Hyphomicrobiales > Xanthobacteraceae > Labrys > Labrys sp. (in: a-proteobacteria). The sequence continues at coordinate 27,191 of NZ_JASGFM010000053.1, read as the reverse complement.
CGAAGGACGTCGTCTGGTAGATCGGGGTGGCGCGCGCGCCGGTGGTTGGGTCCGGCTGTGCCCCCGCGTGAACGGCAAGCGTTGAAAACCCTGGTTGTTGCCCAGCCGACATCATGATCCTCCTTGGATGGTCTTGTAGAATGCTTGGCCGCAATGACACGGCGTTGGTGAATTGGTGTCATTGCGAGCGCAGCGAAGCAATCCAGTTTTTGTAGGAGGACGCTGGATTGCTTCGCTGCGCTCGCGATGACAGACAGTACCGGCAGCCTATTGGCGCAAGCCGAGGCGTTGGAAGCCGCGGGTATCGCGGGTGGCGCGTTTGGAAGAAATCGCGCCGGAATTGACACCGGCCCAGCCGATCTCGCCGGACAGCCGGCCATATTCGATCTTGGGGCAGCGGTTCATCACCACCTCGATGCCGGCGGCTTCGGCTTTCGCAGCCGCGGCATCATTGCGCACCGTCAACTGCATCCAGATCACCTTGGGTAGGATAGGCAGGGCCAGGATCTCGTCGACCACCGCACCGGCCGCCTCGGAATTGCGGAAGATATCGACCATGTCGACGGGGCCGGGCAGAGCTGCCAGGCTGGCATAAACCGGCAGATCCAGGATGGTCTTGCCGGCGAGGCCCGGATTGATCGGGAACATCTGATAGCCACGCAGCTTGAGATATTTCAGCACGAAATAACTCGGCCGGACCTCATTGGCCGAAGCGCCGACCATGGCGATGGTGTGAACCTTGCGCAGGATGTCGCCGATATAGTCGTCAGAATAGCTGTCGTGGTTCATTCACACATCCGCCGGTCGTCGATCGGTCAATCAGTTGGCTTCGGCTATCGGTTTGAGCTTGTCGAGGAAGGGTTTCACCACCTCGGCATTGCCGGGCAGGGGTGTCAAGGCTTGCAGGGAGGCAAACTGCTCGTCGAGTTGCTGCAGCGCCTCCTTCTTCTTTTCGGGGGTGAGGCTCTGGTCCGCCTCGATCTCGGCCCGCGCCTTGGCCTTGTCTGCCTCGGGATCGTTCTGGCCGCTGTCGGCAGCACCGTTATTGTCGGGGACATCTGCCTGATAGGCCAGCATCACCGAATTGGTGACGATATCGAGCGCGTCCAGATCCTTGAAATCATACTTGCTCAGAATCGCATCGGTGCGCGTCTTGGCGTCGGCAATGTCCTGGAATGCCGGCAGGGAGGCCACCGGATCATCGCCCGGCGTGTCGGAACGGTCGCCGTATTTCTTGGTGAGGTCGGTCGCAAGCACCGTCAACTCGGCGCGCGCGGCAATGAACTTCTCCACCATCGCTGCAGTCAGCTTGACCTGATCATCGCTCGCACCGGCAGTGCTGGCCAGGAAACAGGCCGATAGGGCCAAGCCGGAAGCAAGACATAGGCGGCGGGCGAATTGCCTGATGGTGGAAGCGTGCATGTTGGCTACCAATCGAATTGCTCGCGCAGGATACGTTCGTCGAGCGAGTGCCCAGGATCATGCAGCATGACGAGGTCTTGCGACGAATCCATGGCTATCTCGACACGCTGCACGTCTTTGACCTCGACATTGTCGCCGACCGCATTGACCGGCCGCTTGGCCGGCTCCAGCACGTCTATGGTGACGCGTGCCCGCTGCGGCAGGATGGCACCACGCCAGCGGCGAGGGCGAAACGCCGAGATCGGGGTGAGCGCCAGCAGGGGCGCCTCCAGGGGCAGGATCGGACCGTTGGCCGACAGATTATAGGCGGTCGATCCGGCAGGCGTCGCCACGATCAGGCCATCGCAGATCAGGCTCTCCAGCCGGACATGCTCGTCGATCGAAATTCTGAGCTTGGCTGCCTGGAAACGGGCGCGCAGCAGTGAGACTTCGTTGATGGCATAGGATTTCGACGTGTGGCCACGCGTATCGACCGCGCACATCGCAAGCGGATGCACCACGCTGCGCCGGGCCTTGGCCAAGCGGTCATGCAGGTCGTTTTCGCGGAACTCGTTCATCAGGAAGCCGACGGAGCCACGATTCATGCCGTAAATCGGAAGCTTGCGGCCCATCAACCTGTGCAATGTCTGCAACATGAGGCCATCGCCGCCAAGAGCGACGACAACCTCCGCCTCCTCGATCGGGACGTTGCCATAGCGGGCCGTGAGCGACTTGAGCGCCTTGCGCGCCGAAGCGGTCGCAGTGGCCACGAAGGCGATCTTCTCGAAATGATGTTTGCTGGTCACGAATGAAATCGCAATGGGAATGTTCGCTGGACCAGGGCGAGCCCGGGTCGATGGGTAAGGCAGGCGACGCATGCCCGCCGCCAGCCTATCGCGAAAAAATGCCGGCTGCCAATGCTCAAAGCGTCTTGCCGTCGGGCGCAAACGCCCAGAGTTGCAGGAACGCTTCCCAGCCCATGGCCACGGCATAAGAAAACGCCGCACTGACCATCAGTGCGGCGCCTTCTAGGATCACCAAGCGCCCCGCCATCCGACGCAAGCGCCGCGAATCGCAAGGTTGCTCTGGCCTGTCGTCGGACTGGTCTGGATACGAAAGGGCCGAGCAAAGGAGCGGTCGGTCATGAACGCCCTCTGCTCAGGTCGCTCACCTCATTTCTTCGACCACCATCCGGCCTTTTTCGGCTTGGCCGGATCGACGGCGTCGACATAGACATAGGCTGAAGGGTTGGACACCACGACTTCCCGTACCGCGGCAGATGCCACAGCTTCCTGAACCGGCTCCGGTTCCGGCTCGGCGACGGGAGCCGGTGCCGGGGGCTGTTCGGCCTGAACGGGCTCGGCCTCCGGGGCAGGGACCGGCGCAGGCGCGCTCTCCGCTTCCGTCTTGATCGCCACCTGCTTGCGACCCCGGCGCTTGGGCTTCGGCTTTTCCTCGACGACCGCCTCGGGCGCAGCCTCGGCGATGGTGGGGGCTTCGACGGCTTCCGCTGCAACGGTTTCAATGGTCGCGACTTCGGGGGCGGAAGCCTCGGCTGCGGGCGCTTCGGCTTCGCCAACCGCCGGCGTCTCCACTTCGGCCTCGCGGCGACCGCCACGACGCCCGCGGCGCCGGCGCTTGCCGGCATCGGCACCCTCATCTTCGCTCGGCGCGGTAGCTTCGGCGGCCGGAGGTGGCGTTACCTCCTCGGCGTCGGGAGACTCGACGGCGACCTGCTCGGCAGCCGGCGCGGCATCCTCGCCTTCACCTTCGCTTTCACCCTCGTTTTCATTGGCTGCGGCGTTCGGTGCATCTGCCTCGCCGCCGGCGCCATTGCCCCGGCGGCGGCGGCGGCGGCGGCGGCGCTTGCGACCGCCGTCGCCGGCATCGGCTTCGCCATCCGCGGCCTGGTGGCGCGGCTTGCGGCCACCCTCGGTCTCCTTCTCCTCCTCCTCGTCGGCTTCGACTTCGATCTCGACTTCGACCACTTCTTCGGCCGGCGGGAAGGAATCGACCTGGACCGTGGTCGCCACCGGACGGGGTTCCTGCGGCGTGGCGATATCGCCGCGCTCGATCAGGTAGTTCTGGTTGCCCACGATTGTCTCATCGGCGCTGACGGTGATCGAGACGCCGAAACGGGCTTCCAGTGCATAGAGATGGCCACGCTTATGGTTGAGCACATAGAGCGCGGTGGCCGTCCGGGTACGCAGCACCAGATTATGTGTGGCGCTCTTGAGAAGCTGGTCTTCGAGGGCGCGCAGGATGTGCAGCGCCACCGAGGTGACGGAGCGGACATGGCCGCTGCCGCCGCAATGGGCGCATACTTCGGTGGAGGATTCCAGCACGCCGGTGCGGATGCGCTGGCGCGACATCTCCATCAGGCCGAAATGCGAGATGCGGCCGACCTGGATGCGCGCCCTGTCGTTCTTCAGGCAATCCTTGAGCTTGCGCTCGACCGAGCGGTTGTTGCGGCTCTCGTCCATGTCGATGAAATCGATGACGATCAGGCCGGCGAGGTCGCGCAGGCGCAGCTGGCGGGAGATTTCCTCCGCCGCTTCGAGATTGGTCTTGAGGGCGGTGTCCTCGATATTGTGCTCGCGCGTAGCGCGGCCCGAGTTGACGTCGATCGAAACCAGCGCCTCGGTCTGGTTGATGACGATGTAGCCGCCTGATTTCAGGCTGACGGAGGGCGAGAACATCGCATCGAGCTGGGCCTCCACGCCGAAGCGCTGGAACAGCGGTGCCGCCTCGCGATAGGCCTGCACGTTCTTGGCATGGCTCGGCATGAGCATGCGCATGAAGTCCTTGGCCTCGCGATAGCCGTCGTCGCCGGCGACGATCACCTCGTCGATGTCCTTGTTGTAGAGGTCGCGGATCGAGCGCTTGATCAGCGAGCCTTCTTCATAGACCAAGGTCGGTGCGGCGGATTTCAGCGTGAGATCGCGGACGTTCTCCCACAGGCGCAGCAGATATTCGAAGTCGCGCTTGATCTCGACCTTGGTGCGCGAGGCACCGGCCGTGCGCAGGATCACGCCCATGCCGTCAGGCACGTCGAGTTCGCCGGCCACGGCCTTCAGGCGCTTGCGGTCGACGGCATTGGTGATCTTGCGGGAGATGCCGCCACCACGGGCGGTGTTGGGCATCAGCACCGAATAGCGGCCGGCCAGCGAGAGATAGGTGGTGAGGGCCGCGCCCTTGTTGCCACGCTCTTCCTTGACGACCTGGACCAGCAGCACCTGGCGGCGCTTGATCACTTCCTGGATCTTGTACTGCTTGCGGGGACGGGAGACACGCTCGGGGATGTCGTCGGCAACATCACCGCCGCCGAGGGCTTCGACATGCTCCTCGTCGGAGCCGGAGCCGACCTCGACGATGCCGCCCGAGCCACCATCCTCACCCGCGCTGTCGTCGGAGGCTTCAGGCTCGGGGGCCGAAGCGACGACGGCGGCCGTCTCGGCTTCCGCAGCCTCGGTGCGGTTCTGGCCACGGCCGCGGCGGCGGCGCGAACCGCTCCGGCGGCCTTCGCCCGCACCATTGGCGTTGCCGTTTTCCTCGTCGTCTTCCTCGTCGCGATGCGAGCGCTGTTCCTCGGCCAGCAAGGCCAGGCGATCGGCAACGGGGATCTGGTAGTAATCGGGATGGATTTCCGAAAAGGCGAGGAAGCCATGGCGGTTGCCGCCATATTCCACGAAGGCCGCCTGCAGGGACGGTTCGACGCGGGTGACCTTGGCGAGATAGATATTGCCGCGCAGCTGCTTGCGATTGGCTGCCTCGAAGTCAAACTCCTCGACGCGATTGCCGCGGACCACCACGACCCGGGTTTCCTCCGGGTGGGCGGCATCGATCAACATTTTGTTGGCCATTATTATTTTCTCTCTGGCAAGCGCGGCCGGGGTCATGCGCGACGGGGCTGCTGGCGACGAACACCGATACAGCCCTGCCGATGCGGCAGGCGCTTGCTCTGTTGGCTGGGACAAGGCTCGATGAGGGGCGAATGGTATGTCCCGAAGGCGAAAGCGGCAGTGTTCGTGCAAACCACTCGGGGAGTGCACGCTGCATCACTTCTCGACGTCCGGGGGATGCTGTTGTTTGCATCGCTCCATCACCGGGTTCGGGTCTCGGGACTGCTCCCGAGACGGCGCTCTCGGTCGATGGGCGGGACGGGATATCCGACCGGCGCTCGCGCCGATCCGGATCGCTGGGCGATCCGCACGCCACCCGTGATTCTCCTTATCCTCTAAGGACACATCAGCAGCCGGATAACCTCGGCTTGGCCGGCACCGCATACGATCGTCACGCTTTCACGGCGCAACCGGTCTGCAGGGACCATTCTGATGCTCGAATTCGGCATGGTCGGAGAACCATTCGAGAGCAGATTTGTTTTATCGAGTTCTTGTTCGATTTGGCAAGGATTTCCGTTGGGTGTTGCAGGAAGGACACGCAAAACGTCGGGTCTGCGTTAACGTCCGGGACACCGTTCGGGGTCTTCATCATTGTTTCGCCACTTCCGAGCGGATATTGGCAAGGCCGAATTTTGCGCTGGGCCCTGCGTTGCCGCAACGGGAGCCGCATGCGCGACGGCCGTGTTCGGCGGGACAATTGGAGATGATGGGCGGAATGAGGCTCGCCGCGATAGGCATGCTGGTCTTGTTGGGGGTGGGACAGGTCCAGATGGCCCGTGCCGCCCAAGGGCCCGTTGCCCCTCCGGTCACGGCCGAACCCGCGCCGACGCAGCCACCCGCGACAGCGTCGCCATCCGCCCTGACGGCCAGTGATGCGCGCCTCGCGGGTGACGACAAGCGCACGCGCCTGATCGTCGATCTTCACGGTTCCGTGAGCGACCTGAATTTCCGCGTCTTCGTGCTGCCCGATCCCTATCGCGTGGTGGTCGATCTGCCGCAGATCGAATTCGGCATGCCACCGGACACCGGCAAGCATGGGCGCGGCGTGGTCAGCGCCTATCGATTTGGCCTGATCGCGCCCGGAAAGTCCCGCATCGTGCTGGATCTAACCGAGCCGGCGGCGGTGGACAAATCCTTTCTCCTCGATGCGCTCGACGATCAGCCGGCGCGGCTGGTGATCGATCTGGTCAAAACGGATCGGGCCGCTTTCCTACGCACGGCGGCGAGCCAGAGGAGTTCGGACATGACGGCGCATCCGCAGCCACCCTCGCCACCTTTGTTGCCGGAGAGCCAGCCTGGTCTGCCCGTTGTCGTGGTCGACCCCGGCCATGGCGGCATCGACATGGGCGCGACGTCCAAATCCGGCGAGCAGGAAAAGACCATTGTGCTCGAATTCGCCAAGCGGCTTGCCGACAAGATCAATGGGACGGGGCGCTATCGGGCCGTGCTCACTCGCGACGGCGACACCTTCATCTCGTTGGCCGGCCGCGTACAGTTCGCGCGGGCCAACCGCGCCTCGCTGTTCATCTCGGTGCATGCGGACACCCTGCACGACCCGTTCGGGGTTCGGGGGGCGACGATCTACACGCTCTCGGATCGGGCCTCCGACGCCGAATCGGCTCGCTATGCCGAGCAGGAGAACAAGGCGGATGCGATTGCGGGCGTGGACCTGGCGTCGGAGCCCGGCGATGTGGCCGATATCCTCATCGATCTCACGCGGCGCGAGACCAAGTCCTTCTCCAACGGCTTTGCCAAGGTCCTCATCGACCAGTTCCAGGCTGCAGCCACGCTGAACAAGAACCCGCACCGCTCGGCCGGCTTCAAGGTGCTGACCGCACCCGACATTCCCTCGGTGCTGTTGGAGCTCGGCTATTTGTCGAGCCGGGATGACGTGAAGCTGCTGACCTCGGACGATTGGCGCAGCCGTGCCGCCGATGCCGTGGTAACGGCCATCGATGGTTTCTTCCAGCAGCGCCGCGCCAACCAGCCGGCCGCCTCCAGCGGCTCCGCTCCGGCAACGCCCTGAAGCGCTTCACGCCGGCGTCACTGCGGGTCTTGCACAGGCATGTTGCCCGGGAGCCGCAGTTTCTCCACAAAAGCCCTGCAAAAGCGTTGAGGTGCAGTTGCCGCCCTTGGGTTCGGCCGGCCTGGCATGTTAGATGTCAACCGAATATGCCGGGGCTGCCGGTATGAAAACGAACGGCTTTGGCCCAAACCCGGCAGGGCAGGGAAGATATTGCCGATGAAAGCGTTGTGATGAGACTTTTCGTTCGGTTCCTTGGATTTTTGTTCACAACGGCATCGATGTTGTTCCTTGTCGGGGGATCGTTCGTGGCCCTCTATGTCTGGGCCAACACGCGTGACCTGCCCGATACCGCTGCGCTCAAGGATTACGAACCGCCGGTGATGACGCGCGTGCATGCGGGCGATGGCGCGCTCCTGGCCGAATATGCCCGCCAGCGCCGCCTCTATCTGCCGATCGAAGTGATGCCGCCGCTCCTGATCCACGCCTTCATGTCGGCGGAGGACAATGATTTCTACAATCACGTCGGCATCGACCCCAAGGGCGTGCTGCGCGCGCTGATCGCCAATGTCACGCATAAGGGCCGTCGCCAGCAGGGGGCGTCGACCATCACGCAGCAGGTTGCCAAGAACTTCTTCCTCGCGCCCGACCAGAACATCGTGCGCAAGATCAAGGAAGCCATCCTGGCCCTGCGGATGGAGCAGACCTATTCCAAGGACAAGATCCTCGAGCTTTATCTGAACGAAATCTATCTGGGCATGGGCAATTACGGCGTAGCCGCCGCCGCTCTCAATTATTTCGGTAAATCGGTCGACGAACTCGGCGTCGCCCAGGTCGCCTATCTCGCTGCCCTGCCGAAGGGGCCGAACAACTACAATCCGATCCGCAATCACGATGCAGCCGTCGGTCGACGCAATTGGGTGATCGACCAGATGGTTTCCAATGGCTACATCTCCAAGGAAGAGGGACGGAAAGCGCAGGCTGAGCCCCTGGCCGTAACGCCGCGTTCCTTCGAAGGCGCCCAGAGCTACGCCGCCAATTATTTCACCGAGGAAGTCCGCCGCGAGATCGCAGAGCGCTATGGCGAGGACAAGCTCTATGAAGGGGGCTTGTCGGTACGCACCACGCTCGATCCGAAGCTCCAGCGCCTGGCACGGGATGCCATGGTGGCCGGACTGGTGCGCTTCGACGAGCGCGGCGGCTTCCGCGGCCCCGTCAAGAATGTCGACCTCGGCGAGGACTGGGGCGTGACCCTGGGGGCGGAAAAGCGCCTGAGCGACATCAAGCCCTGGCAACTCGCCATCGTGCTCGATAGCGGTGACAACTCCGCCCGCATCGGCCTGCAGCCACCGCTGGACCGTTTCGGCTCGATCTCCACCGAACGCCCGACCGGCACCATCAATCTGGATGGCGTGAAATGGGCACGTAGCCGGGTCGGCAAGGTCAGCCAGATCCTGAAGGTCGGCGACATCATCTATGTCGAGCCCAAGACCGACGGCACCTTCCGCCTGCGCCAGATCCCCGAAATCTCCGGCGCTATGGTGGTGATGGATCCCTATACCGGCCGCGTGCTCGCCATGGTGGGGGGCTTCTCGTTCGACCAGAGCGAGTTCAACCGTGCCACCCAGGCGCAGCGCCAGCCCGGTTCCTCCTTCAAGCCCTTCGTCTATGCCACCGCCATCGACAACGGCTATACGCCGGCCTCCGTGGTCATGGACGCGCCGATCGAAATCAACCAGGGCAATGGCGAGACCTGGCGGCCATCCAACTATTCCAACAAGTTCTACGGCCCGCAGACTTTGCGTTTCGGCATCGAATATTCGCGTAACGTCATGACGGTGCGGCTCGCCCAGGATGTCGGCATGCCGCTGATCGCCGAATATGCTCGCCGCTTCGGCGTCTATGACGACCTGCCGTCCTATCTGTCGGGCGCGCTCGGCGCCGGCACCACCACCGTGATGCGCATGGTTGCCGGTTACGGCATGCTCGAGAATGGCGGGCGCCTGATCAAGCCGACCTTGATCGACCGTATCCAGGACCGCTGGGGCAAGACCATCTACAAGCATGACGAGCGCATCTGCCAGGGCTGCAATGCCGACGACTGGAGCGATCAGGACGAACCCAAGCTGCTTGACCCGCGCGAGCAGGTGCTCGATCCGATGACGGCCTATCAGGTCACCTCCATGCTGGAAGGCGTGATCCAGCACGGTTCGGCCCAGACGCTGCGTTCGCTCAACCGCCCGATTGCCGGCAAGACCGGCACCACCAGCGACGAGAAGGATGCCTGGTTCATCGGCTACTCGCCCGATCTCGTCTGCGGGCTCTATGTCGGCTACGACACGCCGCGCCACATCGGCAACAAGGTCACGGGCGGCAGCCTGGCGGCTCCGATCTTCGGCACCTTCATGAAGACGGCCCTGGCCGACAAGGCACCTGTGCCCTTCCGCGTGCCGCCCGGCATCAAGCTGATCCGTATCGACCGCAAGACCGGCATGCGTTCGGATGGCAGCGGTGCCATCCTGGAAGCCTTCAAGCCCGGCACGGCACCGCCCGACAACTATACCGTCATCGGGTCCGGCAGCGGTGGCTCGGAGGGCGGCGGTGGCGGGCCCGTCTCGATGGGGACGGGCGATCTCTACTGATTGTCCTTTCCCTCGCCGGACAGCTTGCCTATATGAAGCCCGGCGAGGGTAAAGTGCGAGTTCTCCGAATCGTACTTTTTCTCCAACTCTTTGTTTCGACGCATTTTCTGAACCGAAAAGTCTGTCGACTTTTCTCGAAAGTGCTTTTGCCAATCTCGAACGGGCGATTCTTTCATGCGCGCTGAAATCCTGTCCTTGGCGGACGAAATCAAGCAGTCTGCTGGACTGCTGAGGAGGCATCTTTGACTGGGATACATCCTACGCCCGCCTGCAAGAACTGAACCATCTTTCCGAACAGTCCGACTTCTGGAACGACGCCGAGAAGGCGCAGAAGCTGATGCGCGAGCGCACCGATCTCGATGATCGGCTGTCAGCCCTCGTGCGCATCGAGAAGGATCTGGACGAAACCCTCGAACTCGCCGAGCTCGGTGAGGCGGATGGCGATGAGTCGATCGTCGACGAGGCGCAGGGCGCCTTGGCCCGGCTCAAGGACGAGGTGGTCGAGCGCCAGTTCGAGGCCCTGTTCTCCGGCGAAGCCGACAACAACGACACCTACATCGAAATCAACTCCGGGGCTGGTGGCACCGAGAGCCAGGACTGGGCCAATATGCTGCTGCGCATGTATACGCGCTGGGGCGAGCGGCACCGTTTCAAGGTCGAGTTGATCGATTTCACGGACGGCGAAACCGCGGGCATCAAATCAGCAACCATCCTGCTCAAGGGCAACAAGGCCTATGGCTGGGCCAAGGTGGAATCGGGCGTGCACCGCCTCGTGCGCATTTCACCTTATGATTCCAACGCGCGCCGGCACACCTCTTTTGCCAGCGTCTGGGTCTATCCGGTGATCGACGACTCGATCAACATCGAGATCAACGAATCCGATTGCCGCATCGATACCTATCGCGCGTCCGGTGCCGGCGGCCAGCACGTCAACCGGACGGATTCGGCGGTGCGCATCACCCACATGCCCTCGGGCATCGTGGTCGCCTGTCAGCAGGATCGCTCGCAGCACAAGAACCGGGCCACGGCCTGGGCCATGCTGAAGGCGCGCCTCTACGAGGCCGAACTCAAGAAGCGCGAGGAAGCGGCGATGGCGACCCATGCCGGCAAGACCGACATCGGTTGGGGCCACCAGATCCGCTCCTATGTCCTGCAGCCCTATCAGATGGTGAAGGATACCCGCACCGGTTACACCTCGGGTACGCCCGGCGATGTGCTGGACGGTGACCTCGACGACTTCATGAAGTCCGCCCTGGCCCAGCGCGTCTATGGCGGCGGGCCGGATGCGGTCGAAGACATCGACTAGTGAGAAGCCGGGGCTGGCCCCGGCTTTTTCTTTTGAAATGAGTATGTTGCCAATGAGCTCCGATCCGATCTATCAGCGCTATTCCTTTGCCCACGGCCTGATCAAGGAGGCCGGTGCCCTGGCGCTCGGCTATTTCAACGAGCTGGACAGCCTGACGGTGAAGAGCAAGGGCTTGCAGGACGTCGTCAGCGAAGCCGATCTGCAGACCGAGCTGCTGATCAAGAAACGCATTGCCGAATCCTATCCCGACGACGGTTTCTTTGGCGAGGAAACAGGGCCGAGCGGCATCGGCGACAAGCGCGGCATCTGGGTCGTCGATCCCATCGACGGCACCCAACCCTTCCTGAGCGGCCTGTCCTCCTGGTGTGTGTCGATCGCGTTCGTCCGTGATGGCGAGCTGCAATTCGGGCTCGTCTACGCGCCGAAGGACGACGAGCTCTTCGCCGGCGGACTGATCGCGCCGGCCACCCTCAACGGCCGGCCGATCGCCCCTCACAAGGGGGGCGCGCTCAGCGACGGCGTGGTCAGCGTCGGCTACAACAATCGCATCAAACCGAGCGAGGTTCTGGCGGTTCTGGCGCGGCTGCTCGAGGCGGGCGGCATGTACCAGCGCAACGGTTCGGGTGCGCTGTGCCTGTGCTATGTCGCCTGCGGGCGCCTGCTCGGTTACGTCGAATCCCACATCAATTCCTGGGATTGCCTTGGCGCGATTGCCATTATCCGCGCCGCCGGCGGCCGGACCAACGACTTCCTGGCTGATGACGGCTTGGTGAAGGGCAATGCCATCATGGCTGGAGGGCCGGCCATCTATCCGGCTCTCCAGAAATTGCTCGGCTGAACCGAGATCCAGGTCGGCTGTCACCCTGGCCTGGAGACAATGTCACCCGAGCACCATGGCGGTGAAGGGATAGACATAGGCCTGCAGTGTCACGAAGAGGCCGACCAGGCAGGCCAGGACGATCGAGTGTATGAACACGTAGCGCAGGATCGTGCCTTCATGACCGTACCAGTTGGTCGCGGTGGAGGCGACGACGATCGACTGTGCGTCGATCATCTTGCCCATCACGCCGCCGGAGGAGTTGGCTGCCGCCATCAACACCGGTGACAGGCCCAATTGCTGCGAGGTGATCTTCTGCAGATTGCCGAACAGCACGTTGGAGGAGGTGTCGGAGCCCGTCAGCGCGACGCCGAGCCAGCCGAGCAGCGTTCCGAAGAAGGGATAGAACACGCCCGTCGCCGCGAAGGCGAGGCCAAGGGTGGCGTCGACGCCCGACAGGCGCGTCAGTGTGCCGATGGCGAGCATGGCCGAGATGGTGATCAGCGAGATCGAGCACACCTTGATGGTGCGGCCATATTCGGCGATCAGCCTGGCCGGCGAGAACCCCATCAGCAGGCCCGACACGATGGCGGCCAGAAGCATGCCCGTGCCGGTGAAGGAGAGATAGGTAAAGGCGAACACTGCGGTTTCGGGCGTGGGTTTGGCCACCACGGGCGCCACCTTGTTGATCTGGTTGTGCAGGTCCGGCACCTGATAGTTCCAGGAGAAGATGGCATTGGCCCAGGTCTTGAAGGCGCCGGTGCCCCAGACCAGCATGAAGATGCAGACCAGGATCCAGGGAAGCAGCGCCCCCCAGAGCTGGGCTTGCGTCAAGGGCTTGCGATCGGCATCCGTGCGAGGCCTTGCCAGATCCGCTGACGGATCGTTGGTGCGCAGGGCGGGCGAGAGCCAGAGCTCCTTGGGCTGCCAGACCTTCAGGAAGAGGATCAGGCAGGCCATCGAAATCAGCGAGGCACCGATGTCGACGATCCAGGGGTTGATGTAGTTGGAGATCAGGAATTGCGGCACGGCGAAGGAGATGCCCGTGACCAGGATGGCCGGCCACACCCCGATCATGCCCCGCCAGCCGGCGAAGGCGCCGATCACCCAGAAGGGCACGATCAGGGAGAATAGCGGCAATTGCCGGCCGACCATGGCTCCGAGCACATAGGGATCGAGCCCGGTTACCGATGCCAGGCCCTGGATCGGCGTACCCAGGGCGCCATAGGCAACCGGCGCGGTGTTGGCGATCAGGGAGAGGCCGGAAGCCGCCAGGGGCGAGAAGCCGAGGCCGATAAGGATTGCGCCGGTGATGGCGACAGGCGTGCCGAAGCCGGAAGCCCCTTCGAAAAAGGCGCCGAAGGAGAAGGCGATCAGCAGCAATTGCAAGCGCCTGTCTTCGGTGACGCCGCCGATGGCCCGCTGCAGCAATTCGAAGCGGCCGCTCTCGACCGTGATGCGGTAGAGATAGATCACGTTGAGAACGATCCAGCCGATCGGGAAGAAGCCGGTGACGACGCCGAGCAGGGAGGCCCGGATCGACAGGCCCGCGGGCATGGTAAAGATGAATATCGTGATGAGATTGGCGACGACGAGAGCGATCACCGCCGCGATGTGCGCCTTGACCTTGCCGCTGGCGATCAGAACTAGCAAGGTTACCGCAGGGATGGCGGCTGCGATGGTGGACAGTACTTCGTTGTCGAGAGGGTTATAAATCTGGTTCCACATGTGATGGCTTCCCGATTACGACTTTTATCGTTGGGGTATGCCATGCGGAAGTTCTGCTGATTTGACCGTAAAATCAAGGCAGGTAACCAGATGTGGCCCTGCGCATTGCAGGGCCACCTGAGCCGTCCAATCCGGATTTAGGATTTCACGCGCACATAGCTTCCCGGCGCGTCCCCGAGAGGCTTGCGGCGTCCACCCGGCTTGCGCTTGTCGGCAGGCACCTCCTCGGGGGCCTGCTTCCTCAGCCAGGTCAACCAGTCCGGCCACCAGGAACCGGGGTGTTCGGTGGCTCCCTCCAGCCAGTCCTCATAGCTGCCGGCGACGGCGCCACCGAGCCAGTACTGGTACTTCTTGCGGGCGGGCGGGTTCACCACGCCGGCAATGTGACCGGAGCCGGACAGGACGTAGCGCACCGGCCCGCCAAAGGCCTGGGCACCGATGAAGACGGAATTGGGCGGGGCGATGTGATCCTCGCGGGTCGCCAGCTCATAGATCGGGATCTTCACCTTCTTGAGATCGAGTGTCTCGTCACCCACCACCATGCGCCCGCGCGTGAGATTGTTCTCCAGATAGCAGTTGCGCAGATAGAAGGAGTGGTTCTTCTCGGGCATGCGGGTGGCATCCGCATTCCAATAGAGCAGGTCGAAGGGCGTGGGCTGCTTGCCGCGCATGTAATTGTTGACGAGATAGGGCCAGATCAATTCCTGGCTGCGCAGCATGTTGAAGGCGGCGGCCATCTTGGAACCGGGAAAATAGCCGTGCTCGGCCATGGTCTTCTCGATCCACTGAATGTGGTCCTCGTCGGCGAAGACCTTGAGATCGCCGGCCTTGTCGAAATCGACCTGGGTGGCGAACAAGGTGGCCGAGGTTATGCGGGTATCGCCCTTGGCAGCCAGCCAGGCCAGCGTCACCGAGAGCAGGGTGCCGCCGACGCAATAGCCGATGGCGGAGACTTCCTTCTCGCCGGTGATCTTGCCGATTTCGTCGAGGGCGGCGACCGGCCCTTCCTTCATATATTCCAGGAAGCCCTTGTTGCGCTGCTTCTCGTCCGGGTTCACCCAGGAGATCACGAAGACGGTCAGGCCCTGGTCGACGCACCATTTGATGAAGCTCTTTTCGGGAGTCAGGTCGAGCACGTAGAATTTGTTGATCCAGGGCGGGCAGATCAGGATGGGCCGCTTCAGGACGCTGGCCGTCGTCGGCGTATATTGCAGCAGCTCCATGGTGGCGTTGCGGAAAACCACCTTGCCCGGCGTGGTGGCGAGATTGACGCCTACCTCGAATTTCGAGGTGTCGGACTGGCGGATCTTCAGATCGCCATCGCCGGCATCGATATCCTCTTTCAGCATTTCCAGGCCGCGCACCAGGTTTTCGCCGTTCTCGGCCAGCGTGTCGCGAATGAGCGAAGGATTGGTGGCGATGAAATTGCTCGGCGAGATCGCGGCCGAGACCTGCCGCACATAGAAATCGGCCTTGTGGCGCAGGCGCGGCTCCAGGCCGTCGGCTTCATGCACCAGCTTTTCCGCCCAGCGGCTGGTAATCAGATAGGCCTGCTTGAGCAGGTCGAAATACTGGTTCTGGCTCCATTCGGGGTCGCGAAAGCGAGCGTCCTTGGGGTCGGGCTCCGCGGCAGGCTTGGCTTCCTCGCCGGCCATACGCTGCAGCGAGGAGGTCCACAGGGACATGAAACCACTGGCGAGGCTGGTCTGGGCCTGCAGGGCGCGCTGCGGGTCGGACAGCCAATATTGCGCCAGATGACCGATGGAATTGACTGCGTCGGCGACCTCCTCCGTGATGTCGCTCTTGACCCTGCCGTCCTCCCGTGGGCGCAGATAGGCCGCCAGAGCCTTGCCGCCTTCCTCCACCGCACGCCCCATATTGCGGGCAAGCGTTTCGATGTCGACCGGTCCAAAGGAGGCCAGCGACTCGGCCGAGGGAGGGGGATTGGAGTTTTTCTCGTTCTTCATCGCGCCCCATCTTGGCTCTTTACGGCCCTTCATTAGAACATGTTTTTCCTTCCTGTGAATGCTTCTTCGCATCGCTTTGTGAACCATGACGGTGATTTCATCGATTTTCCCTGTTTGCCGATCGGCCAGCGCTCTATAAGAGAGGGGAGAAATTGCGAGAACGTCATGCGGATCCATTCCTTCCTCGTCGTCGCCGCAGTGGCTGGCATCGGGCTTGCCAGCTGTGCCGGCGGCTCCGGCCAGACCAGCAAGCGCCTCGGGCTGACCTCGGGTCCGTTACCGACGCCTCAACCCTTCGTGACGCAGTCCCGCACGAGCCAACCCAACGTCTATCCGCGGATCGGCGCCTTGCCGCCGCCGCGCAGCGACCAGATTCTGTCCATGAGCGAGCGTAAGGCGCTGGAGGCCAGCCTATTGGCGACGCCGGGCCGGCAGCCGAGCCCCGAGGAACTCAAGGCCCGGGCGCAGGCCAACCGCAAGGTAGCCCAGAAGCGCGTTCCCCCGTCCCAGCGCAAGCATGTCGGCTTCTTCCCGCCGCAATGATCGATATCGCATTGTCGTGGATCGATTTTTCACGACCGGCGCAGATTTTTGGCATTTCTTTTGCCATCATTCTTCGAAATGATTTAGAGGTTCGCTCCCCGTAACCCTGAATGCGCTATCGCGCGAAAGCACCGTCATGTCCGACTTTTACTCAACCCGCCGTTTGCCGCCCTATGTCTTCGAGCAGGTCAACCGGGTGAAGGCGGCAGCGCGCGGGCAGGGGGCCGACATCATCGACCTGGGCATGGGCAATCCGGACCTGCCCACGCCGAAATTCATCACCGACAAGCTGATCGAGACGGCCCAGAAGCCGCGGACCAATCGCTATTCGGCGTCCAAGGGCATTCCGGGCCTGCGCAAGGCCCAGGCCAATTATTACGCCCGCCGCTTCGGCGTGAAGCTCAATCCGGACACCCAGGTCGTCGCCACGCTGGGATCCAAGGAAGGCTTCGCCAATATGGCGACCGCCATCACCGCGCCCGGCGACGTGGTGCTGTGTCCCAATCCGTCCTACCCGATCCATGCCTTCGGCTTCCTCATGGCAGGGGGCGTCATCCGTTCCGTCCCGGCCGAACCGAACGAGGACTTCTTCCGTTCCGCCGAGCGCGCGGTGAAGCATTCGATCCCCAAGCCGATCGCGGTGATCGTCTCCTATCCCGCCAATCCGACGGCCTGCGTCGCCAGCCTCGATTTCTACCGGGACCTGATCGCCTTCGCCAAGGCGAACGACCTGTTCGTGCTGTCGGACCTGGCCTATTCGGAAATCTATTTCGGCAGTGAGCCGACGCCGTCCGTGCTGCAGATCCCGGGAGCGATGGATGTCGCCGTCGAGTTCACCACCCTGTCCAAGACCTTCTCGATGGCGGGCTGGCGCATGGGCTTTGCGGTCGGCAATGAGCGGCTGTGCGCCGCGCTTGCCCGCGTGAAGTCCTATCTCGATTATGGTGCCTATACGCCGATCCAGGTTGCTGCTGCTGCCGCGCTGAACGGGCCGGAAGACTGCATCGCCGAAATGCGCGAGACCTATCGCAAGCGCCGCGATGCCCTGGTGGAGAGTTTTGCCCGTGCCGGGTGGGACGTGCCGATTCCGCCAGCCTCGATGTTCGCCTGGGCACCGATCCCGCCCAAGTTCAAGGAGCTGGGCTCGGTGGAGTTCTCCAAGCTCCTGATCGAGAAAGCCTCGGTCGCGGTGGCGCCCGGCATCGGCTTCGGCGAGCATGGCGACGATTTCGTGCGCATCGCCTTCGTCGAGAACGAGCAGCGCATCCGCCAGGCGGCGCGCAACATCCGCAAGTTTATGGATGGTGCAGACCAGACCCTGCACAACGTATTGCCGCTGACGAAGTCGGCGTGATCCGGCGTGCCTTCTCGGCCCCCTCGCGATGGAGTTGAGAAGGCCGGCACACCGAATTTTTCGTTACGACCAAAAATGCATGGCTGACAGGCAGTAAAAAGACGACTGCCTGTCTTTCCCTTGTCGATTTCAAATGGTAAACGATCGCGCCAACCCAGCTCCGGCGGCACGGATTCCAGCCGCCCGAAGCCGGTTCGATTCCGCTTTTACTGATTGAGAGTTGGCAATGACACGCATCGTTGATTCATCGCTTTTCCCTGAAGCGCTCACCTTTGACGATGTGCTGCTGACGCCCGGGCACTCCGAGGTGCTCCCGGCCCAGGCTGACATCCGTTCGCGCGTCACCCGTTCCATCTCCGTCAACCTGCCGCTGCTGGCTTCGGCGATGGATACCGTCACCGAGGCGAACATGGCGATCGCCATGGCGCAGAATGGCGGCATCGGCGTGATCCACCGCAACCTTACCCCCGAAGAGCAGGCCGAGCAGGTCCGGCAGGTCAAGCGTTTCGAGAGCGGCATGGTGGTGAACCCGATCACCATTCCGCCGGAGGCCACGCTGGCAGACGCGCTGGCCCTGATGAAGCGCCATCGCATTTCCGGCATTCCTGTCGTCACTGGCGCCGCGCCCGGCGTGCCCGGCATCCTGGTCGGCATCCTCACCAATCGCGACGTGCGCTTTGCCGACAAGCTCGACCAGCCCGTGGCCGAGTTGATGACCAAGGAACGCCTGGTCACCGTCAAGACCGGTGTGGCGCAGGAAGAGGCCAAGCGCCTGCTGCATCAGTTCCGCATCGAGAAGCTGGTGGTGGTCGACGAGGCCTATCGCTGCGTCGGCCTGATGACCGTCAAGGACATCGAGAAGGCCACGCTGCATCCCAATGCCTGCAAGGACGAGCAGGGGCGCCTGCGCGTCGCGGCGGCTTCCACCGTCGGCGATGGCGGCCATGCCCGTTCCGAAATGCTGATCGATGCCGGCGTCGACATGATCGTGGTCGACACGGCCCATGGCCATTCGCAGAAGGTGCTGGATGCGGTGTCGCGCATCAAGCGCCAGTCCAATTCCGTGCAGGTGGTGGCCGGCAATGTCGCCACCGGCGAGGCGACGCGCGCCCTGATCGGTGCGGGCGCCGATTCCATCAAGGTCGGCATTGGCCCGGGCTCGATCTGCACCACCCGCATCGTGGCCGGTGTCGGCGTGCCGCAGCTCACCGCCATCATCGACTCGGCCAATGCCGCGCGCGAGCATGACGTGCCTGTCATCGCCGATGGCGGTATCAAGACTTCGGGTGATTTCGCCAAGGCGATCGCGGCCGGTGCTTCGGTTGCCATGGTCGGCTCGATGCTGGCCGGCACCGACGAGACGCCCGGCGAGGTCTATCTCTACCAGGGCCGCTCCTACAAATCCTATCGCGGCATGGGCTCGATCGGTGCCATGTCCGCCGGCTCGGCTGACCGTTACTTCCAGGCCGACATCAAGGATTCGATGAAGCTGGTGCCGGAGGGCATCGAAGGCCAGGTGGCCTATAAGGGCCCGGTCTCGGCGGTGCTGCACCAACTCGCCGGCGGCCTGCGCGCCTCGATGGGCTATGTCGGCGCCGAGACGATCACGGATTTCCAGGAGCGGGCGCGGTTCGTGCGCATCTCCAATGCAGGCCTGCGCGAAAGCCACGTGCATGATGTGACCATCACCCGCGAGAGCCCGAACTATCCTGGACGGAATTGATGGAGCGCGGACATCGCAGCGACATGTAGAAATGTCGCGATGTCCGCTCTTATTCCTTATTTGCAACTGTCGTGTTTCCAAGAGCGGACAGGATGTCCGCGCTCCCAAGCCTTCGTGCTCCCAGGTGATCCTTGACCCCCTCCGCTCGTCTGTCCGCCGCCATCGAGATCCTGGGCGATATCGAAGCCCGCCGCCGTCCCGCCGCCGATGCGCTCAAGGATTGGGGTCTCTCCCATCGCTTCGCCGGCTCCGGCGACCGGGCGGCGCTGGCCGGGCTGGTCTACGACACGCTGCGCCGCCGAGCCTCGGCGCGTTGGCTGATGGACAGCGAGGCGCCGCGCGCCGCGCTGATCGGCATGCTGGCCCTGCAGCGTGGCGAGACGATCGAAACGCTCGACGCCCTGTTCAGCGGCGAACGCTTCGCGCCCGAACCCCTGACGGAGGACGAGCGCAAGGCGCTGGCCGAGCGCAAGCTCGAGCAGGCGGCGCCCGATATTCAGGCGGATGTTCCGAACTGGCTGTGGTCTTCCTTCGAGGCGGCCTTCGGCGAGGACGCCATTGCCGAGGGGCGGGCTTTGGCCGAGCGCGCGCCGGTGGATCTGCGCGTCAATACGTTGAAGGCTTCGCGGGACAAGCTCCTCGCCGAACTCGGGCCGCTCCACGCCAGCGCGACGCCGCTGTCGCGCTGGGGCGTGCGCGTGCCGCTCGGCCCTGACGGCCGCAGCCCGGCCATCCAATCCGAGGAGAGCTTCCAGAAGGGCTGGTTCGAGGTCCAGGATGAAGGCTCGCAATTGGCTGGCCTCGTGGCGGCAGCCCGGCCCGGCGAGCAGGTGCTCGACCTCTGTGCCGGTGGCGGCGGCAAGACGCTGGAATTCGCGGCCGCCATGGAGAACAAGGGGCAGGTTTTCGCCACCGACAGCGACAAGCGCCGCCTGGCGCCGATCCATGACCGGCTTGCCAGGGCAGGGGTGCGCAACGTCCAGGTCCGCACGCCACGGGGAAGTTTGCCGATCGACGACCTCGACGGCCGCATGGATCTGGTGCTGGTGGATGCGCCCTGCTCGGGAAGCGGCACCTGGCGCCGCAGCCCGGACACCAAATGGCGCATGCGCCCGTCCAGCCTGGCCGACCGCCAGAAGGACCAGGCCACCGTGCTGAAGGCCGGGGCCAGGGCGGTGAAACCAGGCGGGCGGCTGGTCTTCGTCACCTGTTCGGTGCTGCCGGAAGAAAACGATGCCTCGGTGAAGGCTTTCCTGGCCGACCATGCCGATTTCACCGCTGCGCCCCTGTCGGAGCTGGCCAAGGGCGCGGGGCTCTCGGCTTTCGCGCGGTTCGGCTCGTCGGGCGGCACCGGCCTGCAGCTTTCGCCCCACCGCTCCGGCACCGACGGCTTTTTCATCGCCCTGCTGCACCGGGCTTGATCGGCGTCGATTTGTCCTCGCATTGAGCGATGATATATCCCTCCCGAAGACGAGATGTTCGGAGGGCAGGGATGAAGTGGTCACGGAGACTTGTTAACGTCGCCGCGACCTACCTTGCCGGCTTGTGCGCAATCGCCACGGCTTGGGCGTCCGACGGTGCGCCATCCGCCTTCGACCTGTTGTTTCGCAGCGATGTCAGACTGCCGGTGCGTACGGTTCTCCTGACAGCACGTGAAGAAGGTTGGCGCATCGAGTACCGCTTCACGGCGAGCAGCAACGGCGGCAAGGAGATCGCGATCTGCGCCGAGAGCAAGCCGATCATCCTGGCGGCGGGTGCGGATGTAGCACTGCGGGTCACCTCCGAGGATGTCATTCACACGTTGAGCATTCCCGAACTCGATGTGACGATCGACGCCATACCGGGGCGCCTGAACGAAAGGGTCGTGAAACCGGCCAAGGCCGGGCGCCTCGTCGCGCAGGCAACTATCGAAAAGGCCGGCAAGACGACCCGCAAGGCCATGGAACTTATCATTCTCGATCCCACGGCCTATAAATCCTGGATAGAGAAGGCTTCGCAAACCCAGGCCTGTACGGCAGAATGAAGGAACGTATGATTTTCGTGGCCGATGGATCGGTTCTGCGCAAAATCACAAAGATGGAGCCGATTTCGTCTCTCCATTCGTGCGTATTTGCAATAAATTGATCCTCCCTCGGTTGCATCGAAAGCCCCGGTCGACTACCTCCCTGCCATGACACACAACGCCATCCTCATCATCGATTTCGGTTCGCAAGTCACCCAGCTGATCGCACGCCGCGTGCGCGAAGTCGGCGTCTATTGCGAGATCCATCCCTTCCAGAGCGCCGCCGAGGCCTTCGAGAGGCTGAAGCCGAAGGGCGTGATCTTTTCCGGCGGCCCGGCCTCGGTGACGACGGCCGGCAGCCCCCGTGCACCGCAGGCGGTGTTCGATGCCGGCGTGCCGATCCTGGCGATCTGCTATGGCCAGCAGACGCTGGCGACCCAGCTCGGTGGCAAGGTCGAGGGCGGGCACGCCGCCGAGTTCGGCCGTGCCGATGTCGAGATCCTCGAGGCGAGCCCGCTGTTCGAAGGCTTCTGGGAGCCGGGCAAGCGCTATCCGGTGTGGATGAGCCATGGCGACCGCGTCACAGAGCTGCCCGCCGGCTTCAAGGTGGTCGGCACCTCGGAGAATGCGCCCTTCGCCATCGCGGTGAACGAGGAACGGCGCTACTACACCACCATGTTCCATCCCGAGGTGGTGCACACGCCCGATGGCGGCAAGCTCCTGAAGAACTTCGTGCAGAAGATTGCCGGCATCGAGTCGGACTGGACCATGGCGGCCTATCGGGCCGAGATGATCGAGAAGATCCGCAAGCAGGTCGGCAAGGGCAGGGTGCTTTGCGGCCTGTCCGGCGGCGTCGACTCCTCCGTGGCCGCCGTGCTGATCCATGAGGCGATCGGCGACCAGCTCACCTGCGTCTTCGTCGATCACGGCCTGATGCGGGCCGGTGAAGCCGACCAGGTCGTCGGCCTCTTCCGCGAGCACTACAACATCCCCTTGGTGCATGTGGATGCGTCCGAGCGCTTCCTCGGCGAGCTCGCCGGCGTCACCGATCCGGAAGTGAAGCGCAAGACCATCGGCCGCCTGTTCATCGAGGTCTTCGAGGAAGAGGCCCGCAAGATCGGGGGGGCCGAATTCCTGGCCCAGGGCACGCTCTATCCCGACGTGATCGAGAGCGTCTCCTTCTCCGGCGGCCCTTCGGTGACGATCAAGTCGCACCACAATGTCGGCGGCCTGCCCGAGCGCATGAACATGAAGCTGGTGGAGCCGCTGCGCGAACTCTTCAAGGACGAGGTCAGGGCGCTCGGCCGCGAACTCGGCCTGACCGAAGCCTTCGTCGCTCGCCATCCCTTCCCGGGCCCGGGCCTCGCCATCCGCATTCCCGGCGAGATCACCCGGGAAAAGCTCGACACGCTGCGCGCGGCCGACGCCATCTATCTCGACGAGATCCGCAAGGCCGGCCTCTACGACAAGATCTGGCAGGCCTTCGCGGTGCTGCTGCCCGTGCGCACCGTGGGCGTGATGGGCGACGGGCGCACCTATGACAGCGTCTGCGGCCTGCGCGCCGTGACCTCGGTCGACGGTATGACCGCCGATTTCTTCCCCTTCGACATGAATTTTCTCGGCCGGGCCGCGACCCGGATCATCAACGAGGTGAAGGGCATCAACCGGGTGGTCTACGACGTGACGTCGAAGCCACCCGGGACAATCGAGTGGGAATGATTTTGGCCTACCCAAACGCCGCCGATTTTACGCTATGATCCTATATAAGTAGCTGAAAATAAACAGTAAAACCTCCACTGTCTATCGCCTTCTATCGCGGGGCGAGCTTCCCGGTTGACGGTATAGCTGACGGCATGGTGACTCTTGTGACATCGGCAAATTGCATATACCGTCACGGCTTAGAGAGCTTGTGACGGTATTTTTTTCGGCATTACTCCTCTGATAATAAAAGGAAAAATGCCGTTTATGGAGGCCGATTTTGGCCTGACGGTATATTTGGTGGCTCTCTCGCGTTTTTTGAACGTTTTTGGAGGGTCCAATGCTGACAGATGCCGCTATCAAAGCGCTGAAACCAAGGGATAAATTATACAAGGTCGCGGATCGTGACGGTATGTATGTCGTCGTGCAGCCGGCGGGGTCGATCGTGTTTCGTTATGACTACCGCATGAACGGCCGGCGCGAGACGTTGACCCTCGGACGCTATGGGGCTGCCGGCCTGTCTTTGGCGCGTGCGCGGGAGAAGCTGATCGACGCGCAGCGCGCGATTCAGGAAGGGCGATCCCCCGCCCAGGAGAAACAGCGCGAAAAGCGTCGCATCAAGGAAGCCAAAAGCTTCAGCGAATTTGCCGAACGCTGGCTGCAAGAGCACCGGATGGCCGACAGCACCCGTGCGATGCGTCGCACGATCTACGAGCGGGATATCCTGCCGACGTTTCGCAACCGGCTGCTGACGGAAATCAGCCCCGAAGATCTGCGGGCGATGTGCGCCAAGGTAAAGAACCGCGGAGCGCCGGCCACGGCGGTCCATGTCCGTGACATCGTGAAGCTGGTTTACGCCTTTGCGATCTTGCACGGCGAGAAAGTGCCGAACCCGGCTGATGAGGTTGGGCCTTCCTCGATCGCGACGTTCGTTCCCAAGGACCGCTCGCTATCGCCCGCCGAAATCCGGGTCATGCTCAATCAGCTTGAGCATGTGGCGACGTTGCCGACCATTCGCCTCGGGACGAAGCTGTTCCTGCTCACCATGGTCCGCAAGAGCGAGCTGCAGGACGCGACCTGGGATGAGGTTGATTTCGAGAATGCGGTGTGGTCGATTCCAAAGGAGCGGATGAAGCGCTCCAAGGCGCACAACGTCTATCTGTGCGAACAAGTGATCGACATCCTCGTCGCGCTCAAGACCTGCGCGGGCAATTCGAGATACCTGCTGCCGTCGCGCTATGATGCGGATGCACCGATGTCGCGCGCGACTTTCAACCGCGTCACCTATGCGGTGGTCGAACAGGCCAAGAAGGCGGGACTGCCGCTGGACCCGTTCACGGTGCATGACCTGCGCCGCACGGGTTCGACGCTCCTCAACGAGCTGGGGTTCAACAGCGACTGGATCGAGAAGTGCCTGGCACATGAAGATGGGCGCTCGTCGCGCGGCATCTACAACAAGGCGGAGTATGAGCATCAGCGCCGCCACATGATGCAGGAATGGGCCAATCTCATCGACGCTTGGGTGGCCGGTCAGAAATACACGCCGATGCTTTATCCGACCTCGATGGACCTGCTGGTCCCCGAGCCTAGCCTTTGATGGGCCGGGATTTCCTGAGCGTCACGTCGGGCGACGGCGCTCGGTTGACGGTCTTCGCTCTGGAGGCTTGGCGGCGTTCATCAAGCCAAGCCTCCACTTCGGCGAGATCCCAGACCACTGTCCGGGCCGTCAGATAGAAGCGCTGCGGAAACTCGCCTCGTTGCTCCATGTCGTAGATCGTCGTGTCGGCCAAGGGGACAATCTCACGAAGCTGGCGCCGACGAATCGTCCGTTTGCCCAGCGCGGATGTCGGATTACTCATCTTCATAACCTCGGCAGCTATGTTCAACGGGCTTCCGGGCGACTGGAGGTCTCCGAAAGTAAGCAAACCATGGAGGGAGGTCGCTGGCCTGTAGCGTGCCGCATTCGCATCTATGCGCTGGCGGCACCCCGTTGCCTAGAGAGGAGGGCGGCGGGGCGGGACTGGCTGGCGATGCACAATGCTTGTCTTGGTTCGGGCAATGTCGTGCAGCGGGCCAAGAAGCCTGTCGAGTTCGCTTACCTCCCGCAACAGCAGCCGGGCCACGAAACAGTCCTCGCCCGTTACGACCGAACAATCTACAATCTCCGGCATGTCTTGAAGGGCTTTTTCGACGGCCCGGAGCTTGCCCGGTAGCGGCTCGACCCGAAGAATAGCTTCGAGTGAGAAGCCGAGGGCGCGCGTGTTCAACCGGATGCTGAACCCCTCAATGATACCGATGTCCTCCAGCTTGAGAATACGGTCACGAACTGCTGGAGCAGTCAGCTCGACTGCCGCGCCGATGGTGCGCAGGCTGATGCGGGAATCATGCAATAGCAGATCGATAATTGCTCTGTCCGCGTTGTCTAATGTGTGCCTTGCCATGTAAGGCAATTTAAATCATTAGGCTTACGGATTCAATAAATTGCATAGAATCCTCCTTACGAACGAGCGGTATTTTTCGACGTTAGGCTGATATACTACGCTGATAGATCAGGAGTAATCAGATGCAGATACACAAGGTTGCAGCGTTCACCGAGAACGGATCAGGCGGAAATCCGGCGGGAGTAGTCTTGGCTGAAACGCTTCCTGAACAGGAGACCATGCAGCGCATCGCGGCCGAGGTCGGATACTCCGAGACAGCGTTCGCAGCACCGTCTGGTGAAAGCTGGCAGACACGCTATTTCTCGCCCGAAAGCGAAGTTCCCTTCTGCGGCCATGCGACCGTAGCCCTCGGCGCGGTTCTGGCGGAGGAGAAAGGAGCCGGTCGCTATCAGCTCTCGCTGTCAGGTGGTGTCATCGAAGTCGAAGCAATCATGAAGGAGGGGATGGGATATTCAACCCTTTGCTCGCTGGCGACACGCAACGGACCGGTTTCGGACACACTCGTTGAGGAGGCACTTGCGCTCTTTGGTTACCCCGGTGACGCTCTCGACCGGAACCTCCCGCCACGGCTCATGAGTGCCGGAGCCGAGCATCTGTTCCTTGCGCTGGACAGTCGTGAGCGGTTGAGCGCGATGAGCTACGATCTGGAGGAAGGTCGCGCATTTATGCGTCACCACGGCCTTGTCACGGTTGCGCTTGTCTGGCGCGAAGCCGAAAGACTGTTCCACGCGCGGAACGCCTTTGCCTCGGGTGGTGTGATTGAAGACCCGGCGACTGGCGCGGCAGCAGCGGCTCTGGCGGGAATGTTGCGTGATCAAGGCATTCTGACGCAAGGCGAACTGACCATTTTGCAGGGGGCAGACATGGGGCGGACTTCCCGCATCGTCGTTCGCTGGGACGATCCCGTGGGAAGCCCCGTTATGGTGAGTGGAACGGCGGCAAAAATCGCCTGATTGTTGTCAGTTATTCCCTGCACTCTCATTCTTCCGCCGGGCCTTGGCGAAGCCGCGATCGGTAGCGATGAAGCGTTCCAGCATCGGCACGATCAGCTTCATGGGATCGGCGGTGGGCTGGCCGGTCTCGCGGGCCAGCACGGCGGCATAGGCGGTCAGATCGCGATGGAGCGCGGCGGGCAGCTCCAGCGCGATCTTGACGGCTTTGTCGTCGGCGATGGGGCCGAGTTTCAGCTTGGTCATGGTCAGTTCCTGTAAGGCTCGAGCACCAAATCGCGCGTGACGATGACCCTGACCGGGAAGCCCGGCCGGATGGTCAGCGTCGGGGCAACCTGCAACTGGCGCTGGACGATCTGCTGACCGGCCTGGTTTATGGTGTCCTGCGCGCCATCGCGAATGGCGCGGATCAGGCGGTCATTGTCGTCGGTGGCAAGTTCCGCGCCGACGCCGAGTAAGGTCGACAGCGCGGCGGCCTTGGCGAGATCCCACCAGTGGTAATCGACGCCATCCTCCAGACCGGCATAGCCCTGCGTATCGGCGCCCGGCTGGCGCTCGAGAACGATGGAGCGACCGTTCGGCATAATGAGGCGATTCCAGACGAGCAGCACGCGGCGCTGCCCGAACTGGACGCTGTTATCATACTGGCCGATCAGCCGCGTGCCCTGCGGCACGAGCAGGATGCGGCCGGTCG
>NZ_JASGFM010000052.1:0-43753 GCF_047605565.1 Labrys sp. (in: a-proteobacteria) | reverse complement strand
CGGGCGGCGGTAACACCGGCGGTGGCAACACGGGCGGCGGTAACACGGGTGGCGGTAACACCGGTGGTGGTAACACCGGCGGCGGCAACACGGGCGGCGGTAACACCGGCGGTGGCAACACGGGCGGCGGTAACACCGGCGGTGGCAACACGGGCGGCGGTAACACGGGTGGCGGCAACACGGGTGGCGGCAACACGGGTGGTGGCAACACCGGCGGCGGCAACACCGGTGGTGGTAGCACGGGTGTTGGCGACATCGGCAACGGTTCCGGTGGCGACATCGCCGACAACAACGCAGCCGGTAATGGAGCTGACTGTGACGCCTCCGCCGACGGTAGCTGCGGCGCCGCCGGATCGGCTGGCGTTCCTGCCAACCCGGCTGGCAATCCTGTCGGCGGTGCTCCCAGCGGATCGGCTGGTAGTGACGGTTCGAACGCCCAGCCTGCCGACGTTGCCGGCAGCCCGGTCGAGGGAGCTCCGAACGGCATCAACGGTAGCGGCAATGCCGGATCGGCTGGCGTTCCTGCCAACCTGGCTGGCAATCCGGTTGGCGATGCTCTCAATGGAGCGGCTGGCAATAACGGCTCTGGCTTGGGCAGCCTGCCCTCGGGCGGGGCTGGTGGTCCAGAGACCGGCAACGGGACTGGCGGCAACACCGGTCTGCCCGGCGAACTTGCTTATCTGGCCGGTAGTCCGGTTGGTGGTGCTCCCAACGGACCGGCTGGCGGCATCGGCTCGAATGGTCAGCCCATCGGCGTGGCGAGCAACCCGGTCGCTGGCGCTCCCGGCAGCAACAACGGTGGCGGTGCCGCGGGCACAGCCGGCGATGGCCTCGGAACGGCTGGCGGTAACGCCGGCCCAGGTGGCCAGCGCGCCGGTGTAGTGGGCAATCCGGCTGGCAGTGCTCCCAACGGAGTGGCTGGTGGTATCGGCTCGAATGGCCAGCCCATCGGCGTAGCCGGCAATCCAATCGGCGGCGCTCCCGGCAGCAACAACGGTGGCGGCGCCGCGGGCACTCCCGGCAATCCAGCCGGCGATGGCCTCGGCGGAACGGCTGGGGGCACCCCCAATGGAGCGGCCGGTGGCACTGGCTCGAATGGCCAGCCCATCGGCGTGGCGACCAACCCGATTGCTGGCGTTCCCGGCAGCAACAACGGTGGGGGGGCCGCGGGCACGGCCGGCAATCCAGCCGGCGATGGCCTCGGCGGAACGGCTGGCGGTAACGCCGGCCCTGGTGGCCAGCGCGCCGGCGTAGTGGGCAATCCGGCTGGCAGTGCTCCCAACGGAGTGGCTGGCGGCATCGGCTCGAATGGTCAGCCCATCGGCGTGGCGAGCAACCCGGTCGCTGGCGCTCCCGGCAGCAACAACGGTGGCGGCGCCGCGGGCACTCCCGGCAATCCAGCTGGCGATGGCCTCAGTGGAACGGCTGGCGGCAACAGCGCCGGCCCAGGGAGCCAGCGCACTGGCGTAGCCGGTAATCCGGTTGCCAGCACTCCCAATGGAGTGGCCGGTGGCGTCGGCTCGAATGGCCAGCCCATCGGCGTGGCGGGCAACCCGGCCGGCGACGCTCTCGGCAATCCGGCCGGCGATGGCCTCAGTGGAACGGCCGGTGGCAACAGTGCCGGCCCAGGGAGCCAGCGTGCGGGCGCAGCGGGCAATCCGGCTGGCGGCACCCCCGATGGAGCGGCCGGAGGTATCGGCTCGAATGGGCGGCCCTCCGGCGTGGCCGGCAACCGGGTCGCCGGCGCTCCCGGCAGTGTCAATGGTAGTGGCCCTGCCGGCACGGCGGGCAGTCCGGTTGGCGATGCTCTCGACGGAGCGGCCGGCAATAATGGTACTGGCTTGGGTAGCCTGCCCTCGGGCGCGGCTGGTAGTCCAAGTGGCGGTGCCGGCAACGGAACCGGCGGCAGCACCGTTTTGCCTGGTGAGCTTGCCTATCTGGCCAACAATCCGATGGACAATGGCCTCGACGGATCGGCTGACGGCATCGGCTCGAATGGGCGGCCCTCCGGCACGGCCGGCAACCCGATCGTCGGCACTCCTGGCGGCAACAACGATAGCGGCATCGCGGGCAATCCCGCCGGTGATGGTCGCGACGGAATGGCTGGCAGCCAGGCTGCCGGCCCAGGTCGCCAGCGTACTGGTGTCGCGGGCAACCCGGTCGGCGGCGCTCCCGGTGGCACCAATGCGAGCGGCCCTGCTGGTACCGCGGGCAATCCGGTCGGCGATGCTCTCAATGGGGCGGCCGGCAACAACGGCACTGGTTTGGGCAGCCTGCCCTCGGGCGGGGCTGGTGGTCCAGAGACCGGCAACGGGACTGGCGGCAACACCGGTCTGAGCAGTGAGCTGGCCTATCTTGCCTATCTGGCCAACAATCCGGTGGACAATGGTCTCGACGGATCGGCTGGTGGCATCGGCCCGAACGGCCAGCCCACCGGCGTGGCCGGCAACCCGGTCGCCGGTGCTCCCGATGGCATCAATGCCAGAGGCACCGCCGGCAATCCAGCCGACGCTGGCCTCAACCGATCGACCGGCGGCAACAGCACCGGTCCGGCTAGCCAGCGCGCTGGTGGAGCGGGGAATCCGGTTGACGGTACTCCCAACGGATCGGCTGGGGGGCTCGGCTCGAATGGCCGGCCCATCGGTGTGACTGGCAACCCGGTCGCCGGTGCTCCCGATGGCGTCAATGCCAGAGGCACCGCCGGCAATCCAGCCGACGCTGGCCTCAACCGATCGACCGGCGGCAACAGCACCGGTCCGGCTAGCCAGCGCGCTGGTGGAGCGGGGAATCCGGTTGACGGTACTCCCAACGGATCGGCTGGGGGGCTCGGCTCGAATGGCCGGCCCATCGGTGTGACTGGCAACCCGGTCGCCGGTGCTCCCGATGGCGTCAATGCCAGAGGCACCGCCGGCACGGCCGGCAATCCAGTTGGCGACGCTCTCAATGGCGCGGCCGACAATAGTGGCGCCGGCTTGGGCAGCCTGTCTTCTGGCGGGGTTGGTGGTCCAGGGGCCGGCAACGGGACCGGCGGCAGCACTGGTTTGCCTGGCGAGCTTGCCTATCTGGCCAACAATCCGGCGGACGATGGTCTCAACGGATCGGCTGGCGGCATCGGCTCGAATGGCCAGCCCAACGGTATCGACGGCAGTGGCAACGCTGGCTCGACCGGTACGCCCCTCGGTGCGGCTGGCAATCCAGCCGGCGCTGGCCTCAACGGCTCGGTTGGCGGCAACCGTGCCGGTTCGAACGGTCAGCCCGCCGCCGTGGCCGGCAATCCGGTCGGCGGCACACCCAACGGCATCGACGGCGGTGGCAACGCTGGCTCGACCGGTACGCCCCTTGGTGCGGCTGGCAGTCCAGCCGGTGTCGGCCTCAACGGCTCGGCTGGCGGCAACCGTGCCGGTTCGAACGGTCAGCCCGCCACCACGGCCGGCAATCCGGTCGGCGGTGCGCCCAACGGCATCGACGGCGGTGGCAACGCTGGCTCGACCGGTACGCCCGTCGGCTCGGCTGGCAATCCAGCCGGTGCTGGCTCAAACGAAGCGATCGGCGGCAACCGTCCGGATGGGCAGCCTGTCACCACGGCAGGCAACGCCGGAACGACCGACGCGCCTGCCGATACGGCTGGCAATCCAGCGGGCGAAACGGCCAACAACACTGGTGGCAGCAGCCGGTTTGGCCGCCTTCTTGCCTACCTGTCCGGCGATCGGGCTGGTGACTCTCCCGACGCAGCCGCTGATGGTAACACGCCGTCGCGTGACCTGCCCACAGACGGCGATCCGGCCGGCAAGACTCCCGTTGGCACAACCGCTGGCAACGGCACCAGTCCGAACGGCCAGCCCGCCGCCGACAAACCGGTCGATGGATCCCCCAGTGGAATCGACAGCGGCAATGCCGGATCGACTGGCGCGCCTAACACGGCCGGCAATCCGGCTGGCAATACGCTCAACGGAACGGCCGGCGGCAACCGCGCCGGTTCGAACGGCCAGCCCACCACCATGGCTGGCAACCCGGCCGACGGGACTCCCGACGGCATCGACGGTAGCGGCAACCCCGGAACGGCTGGCACGCCTGCGGGCGCGGCTGGCAACCAGGCTCGCGAAGCTGCCAACGAGACTGGCGGCAGCAGCCGGTTCAGCCGCCTCCTCGCCTATCTGACGGGTAGCCGGGCTGGTGATTCTGGTGACTCTCCCAGCACGATCGAAAGCGGTAGCGCTGGAACGGCCGGCGCGCCTGCCAACACGGCCGGCAATCCAGGCCGCAAGGCACCCATTGGCCTAACCGCTGGCAATGGTACCGGCTCGAACGGCCAGACCACCGTCATGGCCGGCAATCCGGTCGGCGATGCTCTCAACGGTGTCGACGGTCGCGGCAATGCTGGAACGGCTGGCGTGCCTGCCGACACGGCCGGCAATCCATCCGGCAAGGCACCCATTGGCCTAACCGCTGGCAATGGTACCGGCTCGAACGGCCGGGCCACCATCATGGCCGGCAATCCGGTCGGCGATGCTTTCAACGGCATCGACGGTCGCGGCAATGCCGGAAAGGCTGGTGCGCCTGCCAACGCGATCGGCAATCCAGCCCGCAAGGCACCTTCCGGCGTAACCGCTGACAACGGTACCGGTTCGAACAGCCAGGCCACCATCATGGCCGGCAATCCGGTCGGCGATGCTTTCAACGGCATCGACGGTCGCGGCAATGCCGGAATGACTGGCGCGCCTGCCAATGGGGTCGGCGATCCTGCCAACTATGGCCTCAACGCAACTGGCGCCAGCAATGGCGCCGAGCTTGGCAGCCAGCGCGTTGGTATCGCCGACAATCCGGCCGGCGGCGCTCTCAGCGGAGTGGCCGGCGGCACCGGAACCGGCTTGAACGGCCTGTCCTCCAACACGGTAGGCAATGCAATCGGCCGTGCCTTCAACGGGACCGACGGTAACGCCGGTTCAACCGGCAGGCTTGCCTATCTGACCGGCAGTTCGGTCGGCGTTGCTGCTGGCCAGGCGGCGAGCGGCGATAGCACCGGATCGAACGGTGTGGTTGCAGGCCTGGTCTGCAATGTTGCTAACACCAACAACAAGGATGTCACTGGCATGTTCGCTTCCACAGCCAATACCGCGACGGGCGGTGCCACGAACCGCAGTGCCGGCACCAATGGCGCCAATGTTCGCGGACCGAA
The DNA here is from genome assembly GCF_047605565.1 of Labrys sp. (in: a-proteobacteria). Lineage (NCBI taxonomy): Bacteria > Pseudomonadati > Pseudomonadota > Alphaproteobacteria > Hyphomicrobiales > Xanthobacteraceae > Labrys > Labrys sp. (in: a-proteobacteria). Next base: position 38,577 of record NZ_JASGFM010000052.1, on the reverse strand, counting down.
CGCCGAGGCGGTGCCCGCAATCGAAATCAAGGACCTCGCCAGTATCAAGGTAATACGGCCGGTCTATGATGTCTCGGAGTCCGATGTTGATGAACGGCTCAAGCGGGTCGCCGAAGCGGCGCGCTCCTACAAGCCGAAGAACGGCAAGGCCGCCGAGGGCGATCGCATCACCATTGATTACGCTGGCAATGTCAGCGAGGTCATTCCCAACGACACCGGCACCAACCGTCTACTGGTGCTCGGCGCCAAGAATTCCATCCCGGGCTTCGACGACCAGTTGATTGGTACGAAGGCAGGGGATGAGAAGCAGGTCAATGTGACGTTCCCGAAGAACTACCAGGTCCCGTATCTGGCAGGCAAGCAAGCGACCTTCAACGTCACGGTCAAGGAAGTGGCCAAACCCGGCGAGGCGCTGCTCAATGACGAGACTGCGAAGCGCTTCGGGGTGGATTCACTGGCGCGCTTGCGGACTGTCGTACGTGGCCAGATCGAGAACCAGTTCGGCTCGCTGACGCGACAGAAGGAGAAGCGGCAACTGGTTGAGCAACTCGAGGCTTCCTATCAATTCCAGGTGCCCTCGAAGTTGGTGGAGGCCGAGTTCAACAACAACTGGGCACAGGTCAACCGTAATCTCAAGGCCTCGGGTCGCACCTTCGCCGATTTCGGCCTAACCGAGGACAAAGCGCGTGCCGAATATATGCAACTGGCAGAGCGGCGCACGCGCCTCGGCCTGATCCTCGTCGAGATCGGAAGGAAGGCGAACATCTCCGTTTCGAACGAGGAACTGCAGCGTGGACTGCTCCTGCAGATCGGCCGGTACCCGGCCAATCAGCAACAGCATCTGCTGGCTCTCTATCGCTCCAAGCCACAGGTGTTGAATGCGTTGCGTGCGCAAATGTTCGAGGACAAAGTCGTAGACTATCTGCTCGGCCAGGTTTCTCTCACCGAGAAGAAAGTGAGCAAGAAAGAGCTGATGGCAATCGATGCGACGGCCAACGCCAACGTTGCGCCGAAGCCAGCCACAAAGGCGACCGTGAAAACGAAGGCCAGGTAATGCGGCTGTGCGACTATTGCGAAGGCCGCCCCCGGCGGCCTTCCTTGTCTGCAAGAGTGTGCCGGTCGGGCGTCGAATTCGAACGTCGAAAGGCCCCGTTGTTTGCGTGTCGGCATCGACGCTAGCGTCCATCGTGGTCAATGGCGTGGCGCCGCGCTCCTGGGTGAGATCTTCATTCTGGAATTCGCGGCGTGGCCGGACCGTTACCGAATACGAACTCTGGCCGGGGAAGGCCGCAGCTTGTCCTGCCTTAGGGCTATCGATGGACGGGAACAGGAAGATGTAAATCGACGGCCTCTCGGTCGTCGATAGTTATCCTGAATGATGCGGAGAAGGCGGTCGATCGAGGAGAAATCCAAAAAGGTTCTAAATAGTGTTGCCGAAAATCATTATTATCTTTGAATATGAGCTTTACACTAGCGTGCAATTGCCTGAAAATCTGAGACGGTGCGGCGATAGGGTCCACAATGCTGCGCAAATTAAGAAAAACGTCAATCATTTCGACATCAACACAAAAAGAAAGACTGAACATGCTCGAGGATGACACAAGTTTACTCGACCTGACCGCCGACATCGTCTCCGCTTATGTCGCCAATAACCAGGTCGCCACCGCTTCCCTGGCAGATCTGATCAGTTCGGTGCATGGAAGCCTTACCGGCTTGAACGATCCCAAGCCGGTTGAGGCGGATAAACCACCAACGCCGGCGGTTCCGATCCGGAGATCCGTCACGCCCGATTACGTGATCTGCCTGGAAGATGGCCTCAAATTCAAGTCGCTCACCCGGCATTTGCGAACGGCGTATGATATGACGCCGGACCAATATCGCGAGAAGTGGGGGCTGTCGGCAGATTACCCGATGGTTGCGCCGAACTATTCGGCCCAACGCTCTCGCCTGGCCAGGGAGTTTGGTCTCGGCCAACGGCGCCAGGAGGCAGAGGTCATATCAGTAACCCCTCGCGCTCCGAGCAAGGGCAAAAGGACAAAGGTGTCGTAGGCGAGTATCGCTCGCATTGGGTAAAATAATGCCCATCGAGATCCATAATCAAACAGCTGGAGAAAAGGGTGATTGCCCCAAACCGCACCTTTACTCCAAATTTTTGCTTCGATGCGTCTTTGCAATTCCCGATGATATCGAATCGCAAACGCTTCAGGTGGTCGCCACCAGTCGTGACCACCGCCGCACCAGGTAATTGTGCTCGTCCATCGTGGTGTTCCAGACGGCGATCGAGTTGGCGCGCTGCCGGTAGGATCCGCCATCGCGCACGGATCCGGCCTTGATGGTGATGGTGCCGTCCGGGCCGGGCAGGTCGGCCTGCGTCGGCAGGCCTTCATACCAATAGGACCATTCGTCCGGCGTCAAATGGTCCCGAACCCGGGCGGGGATCGACATGTAATAGCCCTGGCGGGCCATCATTGCGCCCGGCCAGCCCGACAGCCACCAGTTCAGATAGTCATAGGCGATGTCGAGCATGCGTCCCGACAGGTTGCTCGAAAGGCACAGGCCGCCATGCCAGGCTCGATAGCCTTCGCGGGGCACGGCCTCCATCACGGGTACGTTGCAATGGCGCAGGGCGGTGATGCCGGGCGACCACATGCTCTGGATGACGACGCCGCCATTGCGCATCAGGCTGGCCGCCTCCGCCGCGGTCTTCCAGAAGCCGGCGAAAAATCCGCTTCGGCGCCGTTCGATCAGGATGCCCAGCAGGGTGTCGATCTCCTCGGTCGACATGTTGCCGATGTCCTCGAAGCTCATCAATCCCAGCGACTGGGCGGCGAGAGCCGCGTCGAACACCCCGATCGCCGGTTCGTCGACCAGGGCCGCCTTGCCATGCCAATGCTCGTCGAGCAGGGCGCCCCAGGAGACGATCTGCTCGGCATCGCCATTGGCGAGATCGGGCCGGAAAGCGAAGGAATCGAAATTATGCGTGGTCGGCAGCATCGAGAGCCAGCGCGAGGGCGTCGGGCCCAAGGCGCGGTTGGGCTGGACGAAGAGCTTGGTCACGGGCGCATCGCCGAAGCCGATGCGAGCGCCCGGATCGAGTCGCCCCGTCTTGGTCAGGTCGGTGATTTCGTTCCAGAGCCGGATGCGCGTGAGATCGATGGGCTGGATGGCGCGCCAGTACCAGACGATATCGAGGTTGTGGAAACACTGGTCGTAGACGTCATAGCTGCCGGGTTCCGCCGCCGCCTTGTGCTGGGCGGTGATGAAGTCCTGGGTATCGAAGACGACATTGATGCCCAGATCCGCTTCGGCCCTGAGGCGCAGTCCCTCCAGATGCGAAATCTCGGTTCCCAGCACGCGCAGGGTCGGTCGTTCCGCAAGGTGCAAGGCGGGGGTCGAGGGGCGTACTTCCAACGCGTCTCCGGTCATGGAGAGCTCGAACGGCGGTGTGGAGGCAATGACATTCGAAATCGCTTGATCATGATTGCTGCGACACGGGAGCCGCCAATCTGTTGAAGGCTGCCAGGGAGCGTCGGATCAAGCTGGAATCGAGGTCATCCACGATGAAAACGATGCGCGAGCGCCGGTCGCCATCGGGCCAAGCCTGCATGTGCACGGGTGTGTGCACCAGATGCTGCACGCCATGGATTGCTACCGGGGCACTCTCGCCAGCCAGGTTGAGCATGCCCTTCACCCGCAGGATGTGATCGCCATGCCGGTTGAGCAGCATGGTCAGCCAGATGCCGAAGGCCGTCCAGTCGAGCGGTTCGTCGACCGTGACCACGAAGGAACGGATGCGCTCGCCATGGCGCGTGCGATCGCCCGGCCCGTGCTCATGCCCGGGCTGGCCGGCCGTCTGGGGGGCGAGGGGGTCGTCGCTTTGGAAGGTCTGGCGGAACCAGGCGCGGGTCGAGCGCTCCGGCCGGCCGGCGGCAGCCGAACCGTCCTGGCCGAAGAGCGAGGCGGCATCGAAATCGCCATCGGCGGCTCGCAGGATCGGTGCATCCGGATTGAAGCGCGCCAGCCGGTCGAGGAGCCGGGCGACCGTCACCTCGTCGGCGATATCGGTCTTGGTCAGCACGAGCCGATCGGCGATCGCGGTCTGGCGCGTCGACTCGACGTGGTTCTCGAGCTGGAACCGGCCGTTCACCGCATCCACCGTCGCAATCACCGTGCCCGGCCGGAAATGATGCCGCAAAACGGGGTCGGCCTTGATGGTCGAGAGGATCGGGAAAGGGTCGGCCAGGCCGGTGCTCTCGATCACCAGCCGATCGAAGGGCGGAATGTCGCCGCGCTCTCGCCTGGCATGGATGTCGCGGATCGCCTGGGCCAACTCGCCGCGGATCGTGCAGCACAGGCATCCCGAGGGCAGCAGCACCATGGTCTCGTCGATGGCTTCGAGCAGATGGTGGTCGAGCCCGATCTCGCCGAATTCGTTGATCAGCACGGCCGTGCGGGCCATGGCCGGGTCCGACAGCAGCCGCCGGAGCAAGGTCGTCTTGCCCGAACCGAGGAAGCCGGTGAGCAGGTGGACCGGGGTGAAGGCCGGGGTGTCATCGGCCATGGTGCTTCTCCATCGCCTCGATCACCGGCAGGGAGAGCGGATCGCAGGCGCGCCGGGCCAGCCTTTCGGCCGCCGGCCACAGATGGCCGAGATCGTCGATGATCTCGGTCTTGCCGGTCTTGGTCGACAAGAGGAAGGAAGCGCCCTGCCAGTCGGAGAGGGTCATGCCGAAGGGTTCCAGGACCTGGCAGGCGATGCGCACGCGGTTCGCGCGCTCGCGGCGGCGGTCGATCCTGTCGCCATTGCGCGTGAAGACGCCCGGCCGGGCCACCGCATCGGCCCAGTGCTCATTGCCACCCAGAATGCCGCAGAGCGAACACATGCAGATCTTCCCCGTTGCGGCGCCTTTTCCGGCGATGGTGATGGCCGGGCCCAGGATAGGGGGCCCGGCCTCTTCCGTCACTTCTTGCGTGGGAAGCGCTTGGCGAAATCGTCGGCCATTTCGTTCATGGTGACGAACTTCACGCCCGGGTGCTTGGCCATATGCGCATAGAGGCGCTCCAGCATCATCAGGACCTGCGGGCGGCCCGAGACGTCGGGATGGATGGTGATCGGGAAGACGGCATAATCCATCTCGCGATAGACCCAGTCGAACTGGTCGCGCCAGAGCTGCTCGATATCGTGCGGATTGACGAAGCCGTGGCTGTTGGGCGCCTTCTTGATGAACATCATCGGCGGCAGGTCGTCGAGATACCAGGAAGCGGGGATCTCGATGAGGTCGGTCTCATGCCCCCGCTTCAGCGGCACCATCCAGTCCTTCGGCTTGCCGGAATAGTCGATCTTCGTCCAGGAATCGCCGACACGCACGTAATAGGGTGTGAAGTCGTTATGCATCAGCGAATGATCGTATTTGATGCCGCGCTCGAGCAGCAACTCATTGGTGACGTTGGAGAATTCCCACCATGGTGCGACATAGCCGGTGGGGCGCTTGCCCGAGAGCTTGGTGACGAGATCGATGCATTTGTCGAGGATCTCGATCTCCTGCTCGCGCGTCATCGCAATCGGGTTTTCATGGGTATAGCCGTGGATGCCGATCTCGTGGCCGGCGTCGGCGACAGCCTGCATCTGCTCGGGGAAGGTCTCGATCGAATGGCCTGGGATGAACCAGGTCGTCTTGATGCCGAAGCGTTCGAACAGCTTGACCAGACGGGGGGAACCGACCTCGCCGGCGAACAGGCCGCGCGAGATGTCGTCCGGCGAATCCTCGCCGCCATAGGAACCGAGCCAGCCGGCGACCGCATCGACGTCGACGCCGAAGCCGCAGAGTATTTCCTTTGCCATGGGTGAGGTCTCCTCATTTCATGTTGAAATTGATGCTTTTTGAAAGAACGATCTGTCAGGCGGCTGGAATGACCGTGGCCTCGGCGGCATTCCAGGCCAGCACGACCTCACCCCCCGGGGTGAAGAGGCCCGGCGGGTATTTCTCGACATGCGCCTCCAGCGAGACCGCCCGGCCTCCCGGAAGCTCGACGGACAGGTGCGAGATATGCCCGACGACATCGAGGCGCCGGACTGTTGCCGCAACGGCATTGGCCATCTCGGTTGCGCGCCCGTCCGAGGCCGAGCGGACTTCTATGGCTTCGGCCGGGACCACGATCTTGGCGGCACTGCCATTGGCCAGGGTGCCGTTCGCCGTGCCGCGCAGGATGCCGAGCGGGGTATCGACCACCACGCGCCCGTCCTCGACACCGCCGACGGCACCGTCGAGAATGGTGTTGCGGCCGATGAACTGCGCCACGAAAGGCGTGTTCGGCCGGGTGTAGAGCTGGTGCGGCGGGCTAATCTGCTCGACGCGCCCCTGGTTCATCACCACGATACGATCGGACAGGGCGAGGGCCTCGGACTGGGCGTGCGTCACGAACACGAAGGTAACGCCGAGCCTTTTCTGCAGCAGCTTCAATTCGTTCTGGATCGCCTTGCGCAGATTGGCATCGAGCGCCCCCAGCGGTTCGTCCAGCAGGAGGATGTCAGGCTCGACGACGAGGCCGCGCGCCAAGGCGATACGCTGGCGCTGGCCGCCGGAGAGCTTGTCGGGGCGCTTGTCGGCGACATCCTCGAGGCCGAGCGTGGCCAGGATGCGATCGACCTTCGCGTCGCGCTCGGCTTTCGCCAGTCCCTTGACCTCGAGGCCGTAGCCGACATTGCGGCGCACGGTCATATGGGGGAAGAGCGCGTAGTTCTGAAAGATCATCGAGGTCGGGCGCCGTTCGGGCGGCACGTCGTTGATGCGCGTTCCCTTGATCAGCATGTCGCCGGAAGAGATGGATTCGAAGCCGGCGATCATGCGCAGGGTCGTCGTCTTGCCGCAGCCGGAAGGCCCCAGGAAGGCGATGAATTCTCCCTTGGCCACGGCGAGGTCGAAACCGGCAACGGCGGGCGTGCCGTTGTCATAGACCTTGCCGACCTTGATGAGTTCGAGATCATGGACCATCGCGTCAAACTCCGCGGTAGGGGCTAGGGACACGGGCGAAAAGCGGTGCCTTTCGCCCGGATCGTGATCAGGCGTTCAGGAACTCGTCCCATTTCTGAATGAGGTGGTCGTAGGCATCCGGCCACTGGTGCCAATAGGCGACGTTGGCGGCCCGTTCCGCCAGGCTGCCGCCATCGCGCAGGTCGCCTTCCTTGATGCCACGCTCGGCAGCGCCGACCCAGGGCTTGCCCTCGTACCAGAAGGCGTATTTCTCCGGTGCCATCTCGCTTTTGATGTTGGTCGTCGGCGAGTAATAGCCCTGTTCCGAAACGGTGATGCCGGGCTTGCCCGAAAGCCAGTAGTCGGCGTAGGCGGCCACGGCTTCCTTGTTGGCGGAGCCGGCGATGAGCGAGGGGCCGATCGCCCAGGCGCGGTAGCCTTCCTTCGGGCGGGCATATCTGCAGGCCTTGCCCTGGGCCTTGACCGCCATCACGGCCGGCTGCCAGGCGTCGCACACCACCATTTCGCCGGAAGCGAGGAGATTGACGAGCTCGCCGAAATCGCCCCAGAGCGCGCGGAACTGGCCTTCCTTCTTTTTGGAAACCAGGAATTTCGCAGCCTCGTCGATCTCGGCTTCCGAGGGATTGCCGGGGTTCTTGACCGCCGACAGGCCGAGCGAGTTCATGGCCATCACGGCCTGTCCGAAGGCGATCAGCGGATCGGTGTTGAGGCCGGACTTGCCCTTCCATTTGGGATCGAAGATGGCCGCCCAGGTGTTGGCCTCCTCATCCGACAGGACGTCCGGATTGTAGCCGATGGAGTCGTAATTATAGACGGCCGGCACCATCCACAGCTGGCTGTGGGCATCGTCCTGCCAGATCTGGCCGGTGATCTGGGCCTTGGGATCCCATTTGTCGCTCGGCTTGGTGAAGGTATCGCGGATATTGGCCCAATTCTTCAGCGAGGAGGCGGCGATCGGCGCGACATTGTTGGTCATCACCACCGACGGCAGGCGTTCGGCAATAACCTCCCAGCAATCATAGTCCTTCGAGCCCGACAGGATCTTGGTCTGGGCATCGGGGAAGGTTGCCGCCGTGCCCGAGGTCGTGCCGACGCCGGAGGCGGCCTTGAATTCGGCCAGGATGCGTTCCTGCACCGTGACGGACAGGCCGATCGTGCGCAGGCTCTCGCTCGCCAGGCCGGTCCCTTGTGCCCAGGCCGCCCGGGAGGAGAGGAACGGCGTGCCGCCGCCCAGTGCCAGGGCCATCATTCCCGCGGATCGCTTCAGTATAGAGCGGCGCGTCATCTCGCTTCGGTCAGACATCGTTCCTTCTCCGGTTCTGGTTCATTTGCTTTTGTTTCAGTAGCGGCCCACCAGCAGGCCGCCATCGACCACCAGCGTCTGGCCCGTGAGGTAGCGGGCGCTGGAAGAGGCGAGGAAAACGATCACGTCGGCGATCTCTTCGGGTTCGCCGATGCGGCCCATGGGGATGAAGGCGCCGGCTGTCTCGGCCCCTTCCGGGCCGAGGGAATGTTCCTTGGAGAGGAGCTGGGCGGTGCGGATATAGCCCGGAGCCACGCCATTGACCCGGACACCGTCGCGGGCGACTTCGACGGCGAGGCCGCGCACCAGCCCGACGACGCCGGCCTTGGCCGAGGAATAATGCACATGCTCGTCCCAGCCATAGGCCACGCCCATGATCGAGGAGAGCGCGACCACGGCGCCGGATTTGCGGGTGCGCATGCCGGGCAGCGCGGCCCGCACCACGCGGAAGATGCCCTTGAGGTCGATGTCGAAGGTGAGATCCCACTTGTCGTCGTCGAGCCTGGCGAGCGGCACCCGATGGGCGATGCCGGCATTGGCGACGACGACATCGATGCCGCCATGGCGGGCCTCGATATCGGCGACGAGCGCGTCGGCATCGGCGGTGGAGCGAACGTCGAGCGGTGCGAACTCGGCCGAGCCGCCCTCCGCCTTGATCTCGTCGACGACGGCCTTGCCTTCCGTTTCCAGGATGTCCGTGACCACGACGTGGTCGCCGAGCGTGGCGAAGGCCTTGGCGCTGGCGCGGCCGATGCCGATGCCGCCGCCGGTGATCAGGACGATGCGTGCCTTGGTCATGATGCCGTCTTCTCCCTCTGCTCGTTCACAACATCACGTCGCCGGAATTGGGCCCGAGCGTCTGGCCGACGAAGAGGCTGGCGGCCGGGGAGGCGAGGAAGGCGACGGTCGCCGCCACCTCTTCCGGCTCGCCGAAACGGCCGAGCGGCAGTTCCCCGGCCTTGCGCTCTTTCCAGTCGTCCGAAAGCGCCTTCACCAGCGGCGTGTTGATCGGCCCCGGCGCAACGGCATTCACTCGCACGCCGCGGCTCGACACCTCGCGGGCAAGCGATTTGGTCATGCCGATCACGGCGGCCTTGGCGCCGGAATAATGGGCGAGTTCGATCCCGCCGATCTGGCCGAGCTGGGATGCGACATTGACGATGACGCCCGATCCCACCTCCAGCATCGACGGCAGCACGGCCCGTATCATCAGGAAGGTGCCGCGCACATGCACGGCGAACATGCGGTCGAAATCACTGGGTTCGAGATGTTCGAACAGGCATTGATGGACATGGCCGGCATTGTTGACGAGCAGGTCCACCGGCCCGAGCTGCGTCCTGGCCGCGGCGACGATCGCCGCGACGTCCGCTTCGCTGGAGACATCGCCGGCTGCGGCGACCGCCTTGCCGCCCGCCGCCCGGATGGCGTCGGCGATGGCCTGCGCCCGCTCCGGCGCGAGGTCGTTGACGAGCACGCCATAGCCGTCGGCCGCGAGGCGTTCGGCGATGGCTTTGCCGATACCCGAGCCGGCTCCGGTGACGATGGCTGTTTTTAGGCCGGGCATCATGCCTCCTCCTGGATGGCGACGCGCCTGCCGCGACGGACCGACAGCCCCATCAGGATCGCGTAGACGGCGAGCAGGGCGAACGAAAACAAGGTGGTCAGCACGCCGAAGGCGAAGACGTTGGGATGGATCTCGACCGAGAACGTGCCGTAGATCGCCAGCGGCAGGGTGAGGTCGCGCCCCGAGGCGAAGAGCGTGCGCGAGAACTCGTCATAGGAGAGAGTGAAGGCGAACAGCATCGCCGACAGGACGCCCGGAAAGATCAGCGGGAACGTCACCTTGCGGAAGGTGCGGATCGGCGAGACGCCGAGCGACCAGGAAGCCTCCTCGACGCTCTGGTCGAAGCGGTTGAAGATCGCCAGCATGACGAGGAAGGCGAAGGGATAGGTGTAGACGACGTGGAGGACGAAGGCCGTGCCCCACCAGTGGCGGTCGATGCCGAGGACATTGGCCACCAGCGCCATGCCGAGGCCGACCAGCACGCCGGGCACCATCATGCCGAGGACGATCAGGTAGAAGGCGATGCCCGAGCCCCGGAACTTCCTGCGGAAGGCCTGAGCGGAGGTCACGCCCAGGACGGTCGAGACCACCATCGTCATGATGGCGAGGACGATCGAACGTCCCAGGCTCTCCTCGATCGGCAGCGGGGCGATGCGCGAGGGCGGCGTCAGGCCGAAGAGGTGCTGGTACCAGTAGGTCGACCATTCGATGATCGGAAATTGCGGACCGCCCTCCGGCCCGGTCTGGAAGGACAGGATCGCCAGCACGACGAAGGGGCCGTAGAGGAACAGGAGGAACAGGGCCGTATAGACGGCCAGGACCGGTTTGACGCCGCGTGCCTGCATGGCTCAGAGCTCCTTCCTGAGATCGACGACACGCAGCAGGGCAGCGACCACGGCCCCCATGACGATCGTCAGGACGACGCCGACCACGGCGGCGAAGGCCCATTTGAGCGAACCGACCTGGGTGACGATGATGTTGCCGAGGAGATTGACTTTGCGTCCGGACAGGGCTGCGGACGTGGCGAATTCGCCCAGCACCATCACCGAGACGAAGATCGAGCCGACGACCACGCCGGGCATGGACAGCGGCAGGATGATGGTGCGGAAGATGCGCCAGAAGCCGGCGCCGAGATCGCGCGCCGCCTCGATCACGTTCGGGTCGATCCGCCCGAGCATGAAAGCGATGGGGCCGACCATGAAGACGCAGTAGATCTGCGTCATGCCGATCACCACCGACAGGTCGGAGAAGAGCAGCGCCTCGATCGGCTGGGTGATGATGCCGGCCTTGAGCAGGATCAGGTTGATGGCCCCTTCCTTGCCCAGCATCGGCCGCCAGGCGAGGACGCGGATCAGGAAGGACGTCCAGAACGGGATGACGCACAGCACCAGGAGCGTGGTCTGCAGCGCCTTGTTGCGCACGAACAGGCCCACGAACAGGGCCGTGGGGTAACCGATCACCAGGGTGGCGACCAGCACCGTCAGCCAGATGCGGATCGTGGTCCAGAGGGCCTGGAGATAGGTGTCGCTCGTGAAGAAGGCAACCCAACTCTTGGTGGTGAGGATGGGCTCGATCTTGAAGGTGGTCTGCGTCCAGAACGAGACATAGACCATCATCAGGATAGGGACGAGCAGGAAGAGCACCATCCACGCGACGCCCGGGGCCAGCAGCCATAGTGTCTTGTTGCCGGACCTGCGCGGCGATGCAGCCTGCGGCGCCGCCGCTTCGCTGCCGGGAGGCGTCGTCATCCAGTCGATCTCCGTTCCGGGTCGTGGGTCAGCAAGAGCCATGGGCGTCGCTCAGGCAAAGAGGAGCGCGAGGTCGCGCTTCCAGACGAGGCCGTAGCGCTCCTGTGGCGCGTAGTCGGCGGGAGGGCGATGGCTGAGATGGGTCTCCACCTCCACCACCTGGCCGCTGTCGAGGGCAAAGAAGGAGTTCACGGCGGCGCCGCTATATTCGCTGGCGACGAAGGCGGCCTCGACGCCCGCTTCGTCGCTCGCCAGGGCCGACGATGCCGGGCGCACCTGGATGCGGTCATAGCGGACGGCATAGGCGGTTTTTCCGCCGGCAAGGCGCGTGCTGCCCTCGATCGGGAAACTGCCTGCCGGCCCGACGAAGGCCTCGCCCGAGAGTGTTCCCTCGAACAGGTTGTAGCAGTTGAGGAACCGCGCGACGGAAGGGGCGGCGGGGCGGTTATAGATCGTGTCGGCATCCGCCGACTGGGCGATCCGGCCCCGATCGAGCACCAAGACGATATCGCCCATGGCCAGGGCTTCGGATTCGCTGCCGGTAACATGCAGGAAGGTGACGCCGAGACGCTCGCGGATGCTCCGGAGCTCCGCCCGCATGCGGGACCGCAGATTGGCATCGAGGGCACCCAGCGGCTCGTCGAGCAGCACGAGGCGCGGTTCGGTCACCAGCGTTCGCGCCAAGGCCACGCGCTGGCGCTGGCCGCCGGAGATCTGGGCGACACCGCGATCCTCCAGGCCGGCCAGGCCGACCAGCTCGATCATCTCAGCGACCTTGCGGCGAATGGCGGCGCGATCGGTCAGTGTGGCGATCTCCCGGTTTTCAAGGCCGTAGGCGATATTCCCGGCCACGGAGAGATGCGGGAACAGGGCAAAATTCTGGAAGACGAAGCCGATGCCGCGCCGATGTGCCGGGACATTGTCGACCGGGCTGCCGCCGAGGGTGACGCTGCCCTGGTCAGGGCTTTCAAAACCCGCGATCACGCGCAGAAGCGTGGTCTTGCCCGAACCGCTGGGGCCCAGGAGCGACACATAGGCATTGTCGGGGATGGCGAGGTCTATACCATCCAGCGCTTGCAGGTCGCCATAGGACTTCCTGATGCCGGAAAGACGAAGTACATCTGCCAAACGAGCCTCCCAGATCGTATCATGCCACACGGACGCCCTGTTATTCCTAGGAATAACACGATCCATCTTTGCCATGATTTCAGGTGACAAATATCACGCGGGCGCAATACGTTTGCGTCCGATCCAATATTTATCAACTTGCTTAATTCAGTTCGCCTCTGCATTGCTTCTTCGGCAATGAGTGCTTGGATCTTAGTTCAATCGATTTTTGTATGCAACAATCTTTTTTGTGCATCGGCTGCCCAAATTCCGGGCGGGCATCGAATTTGGACTCTCGGTGAAGGATTGGTGGAGTCTGGGCAATTTTTGTTGAGAATTGGCCGTTTAGGCTGCGTTTTCTCGTGTTTGTTACGACATGCGACGTGCTCGTCGGGGTCGTGATGGGCGGTCGGGGGCTGGTGTGGGTGTTGAAGGGGGTGGGTGGTGACGACGAGGTCTATCGAAAATTTTGCCGAAAATCGGTGAAAATGCATTCTCCGCAACCAAAATTGCACTATAGTATGCAAAGATCATTTATCCGAATGTGGGACAGGATGTGTCAAACGCGGTAGACACGGGCAGTTCGAGCGGCGGTCTGCGATGACACCCGCAAGGAGGTCCGTTTACGGCATGCCATCGTCCAAGCCTCGCCAGACCGCCCAGCGGCGCTACGAAATCGTCGAAGATGTCTTGCGCACCAATATTGCCGACGGGCTTCTGCCGAAGGGGCTGGTCCTGCTCGAAGGGCCGATCGCCGAGATCTTCCAGACGTCGCGTGCGCCGGTCCAGAGGGCGCTGCTGCACCTGGAGGCGGAGCAGCTCATCCATCGTTTCGATGGGCGCGGCTATCTCGTCGGGGCGCCGGGACGGCGCATCGCCCCGGTGCGCACCGATATCAAGACCCTGGGTCTGGTGGTGCCCGAAGCCATCGACGAGGCGCTGCAAAGCCGGTCGACCTGGGAACGCATCTATGATTCCATCGAGGCGGATGTCGCGGCCTGTGTCGTGTTCGGGCAATATCGCATCATCGAGATCGAGCTGGCGGATCATTTCCACGTCAGCCGCACCGTGGTGCGCGACGTGCTCGGACGCCTGCAGGAAAGGGGGCTGGTGCATAAGAACCAGAGTTCCCACTGGATCGCCGGCCCGCTCACGGCAAAATCGATCAAGGACCGCTTTGCCCTGCGGCGCATCCTCGAGCCTCCCGCCCTGGTGTCGGCGGCGCCGCGCATCGATCGCTCACGTTTGACCGCCTTGCTCGAAAGCCTGTCCGAGGCCGAAAGGACCGAATCGGATGCCGATCTGGTCGAATGGGAGGATCTGGAGACGAAGCTGGTCGAGACCTGCGTGATGGCCACCCCGAACGAAAGGCTGCGCGACCTGATACGGGACAACCTGTTGCCGGTCGTGGCCTCGGAGCGCCTGCTGCGTCAATTCGGCCTGCCGCGCGATCGTATCGCCATTGCCGAATATCGCCTGATCGTCGAACTGCTGGCGCGCGGGGCCATCGATGCTGCGGCTGCGATGTTCGATGCACATTTGGAAGAGGCGAAGAACCGCAACATCGCCCAGATGAAGATCGTCGCGGTGATCCCAGCCCCGCAATCGATTGCGCCTTATCTGACCAGGATCGCGGAGTAAATGTCTCCTCGGCTGCCCGCTGGCCTTCCCGAGCGCGGATTGCTGGCCTCCACAGCCAAAATTGCCATGGAAAACCGCCCAGTCGAGATCGAACCTGGGCGGTTTTCGTGTCTGGAAACCCGCACCTCATGGGGGTACCGGCTCAGTGCCCAGCCAGGAGCAGAGAGACCCTCGAAAGATCTCCGCCGGGCGGCGGAAGATAAAAGAGGTTTGCCGGGAAGGCTGGTCAGTTTTGTAGATCGGCGGGCACCTTGCCCCCATTCGCTGCCAGTTTTGCAATGACGGCCTTGTGCAGCCAGATATTCATCGCAGCGGAGTCCGACGTATCGCCCGTATAGCCCAACTCTCCGGCCAGCTCCTTGCGAGCTGCAAGGCTGCTGTCGAGCTTCAGGGCTTTGAGGAGGTCTACAATTGAGCGCTTCCAGTCGAGGTTCTGTCCGCTGGCCTTGACCGCTTGATCGAGGACGGCAGCAACGTCGACGGTGCTCGGCGGAGCGGCCGAACCGGATGGTGCAGGAGCCGGACTGGAAGAGGGTGTGGGAGCAGAGGGTGTACCGGCAGGGGCCTGGGGGGCCTCTGCAGCCTTTGCACGACCGAAGATGGCGTTGCTGATTGAATCGAAGATGCCCATGCTTCTATCTCCGTTGAATGAAACTTCGACTGCTGCGCTTGAACTTGACTGATCAATGCTTGGACGCGCCGAAATGTTCCCCTAGGCCACTGTGCGCCGGGTTTTGCCGGGCTGCAACAGTGCGGTCCGATCAGCTCCAGGCATGCAGAGGCGGATTGACGTCATTCAGCGCGTAATTTCCAAGAATGGCATATTTCCAGCGAACGGGATCATGGAGCGTATGCGTACGGGCATTGCGCCAGTGCCGGTCGAGGTTGTGAACGCCCAGCGTCGAGCGTGTGCCGGCCAGTTCGAACAGTTTGTTGGTGGCCTGTAGCGCCGCTTCCGTCGACAGGATCTTGGCTTCGGCAACCGCGATCTGGGCCTTGGCCACACTTTCGGCCGTGGCGTCGGCAACGGCCCTGTCCACGGCAAGGCCCGCTTTCTCGAGAAGCGCCTCGGCGGCATGAAGGCGCAAGGTGAGGTCACCGATCGCCTGGATCGTGTAGGGGTCCTGCCAGGCGTGATCGAGGCCGCTGTCGATCCAGGCCCTGGAGCCGCCCCTGACGAAGGCGATGGTATCCTTGATGGCTGCCTCCGCGATGCCTGTATCGACCGCCGCCTGGATGATCTGGAAAATCGCGCCGTCTGCCGTCGGGCGATCATAGCCCCGATAGCCCGGGACCAGATGGGTCTTCGGTACTTTCACGTGGTCGAGGATCACCGTGCCGCTCAACGTGGTCTTCTGGCCGAAACTCGACCAGTCGTCGATCACCGTGAGGCCGGGGGCGTCGCGCTCGGCAATCGCATACCAGGCCCGGCCTTCGCCATCGAGCGCGACGATCGGCACCAGATGGGCGAGAAGCGCGCCGGAGGAATAGAATTTCTTGCCAGTGACGACGACATGGTCGCCTTCATCCTTGAACGTCGTCTCGAAATCAGCCGCCCGCTTGGAGGAGAATTCGGAGAAGGCGTTGCCGAACCTGGTCCCGCGCAGCACTTGGGCGAACAGCAGCTTCTGCTGGGCCTCGTCGGAGACCGTTCGGATGGCGGCGACGACCCCGATATGGTTCTGCGTGATCTGCCCGATCGAAGGATCCGCCGCCGAAATGATCTGAATCACGCGATCGATGGTGACATAGGAAAGCTCGGGTCCGCCGAAAGCCTTGGGGACATTGAGCGACCACAGGCCGCTCTGGGAATAGGCGTCGAGTTCGGCGACCGGCCAGATGCGTTCGCGGTCGCGCTCCGATGCGCCTTTGGCGAATTGTGCCGCAAGATCTTCGGCAACCGCAATCGCTTCGGCGTCGCTGCGGATGATGTGCGCCGGTTCAGAGGGACGGGGGAGGGCAGATACGCCTTCTGCGACGATGTCCGGAAATGCTTTGGCTTGAGCCGCTGTCGTCATGGGCCGATTCCTAAGATGAGGGTGAAGATCAGGCCGCGGTCGAGACCGCGGATGGGCCGGCGAGGGAAGTCCGCCCGAGATAGATGTCCTTGAGGTCGGTACGGCCCCTCAGTTCGGCAGCCCGTCCTTCCAGGACCGAGCGCCCCGAAGCGAGCAGCACCGCGCGATGGGCATGGCGCAGAGCCACGGCGGTGTTCTGTTCGGCAAGAAGGATGGACAGGCCCTCCGACACATTGAGGGCGGTGAGCCGTTCGAAGATGTCCTGCACCACGAGCGGTGCCAGCCCCATCGAAGGCTCGTCCAGCACCAGCAGGCGTGGCCTCGACATCAGGGCGCGACCGATTGCGGTCATCTGCTGCTCGCCGCCCGAGGTCAGGCCGGCGATCGTCTTTCGCTTCTCGCGCAGGCGCGGGAAGATCGCATAGACGCGCTCCAGGTCACGCGCCAGTTCCGGGCGGCTGGAGCCGCGTGCCAGCCCGCCGGTAACGAGATTGTCCTCCGTGCTCAGCGAGCGAAAGCAGTGCCGGCCCTCGAGCACCTGGACGAGCCCCCGCCGCACCAGGGCGGAGGCGCTGTGCCGGTTCACCTCCGCGTTGTCGAACCGGATCGTCCCGGCGATCAGCCGGCCGCGCTGGGCCTGCAGCAGGTTGGAGACCGCCTTGAGGGTCGTGGATTTGCCGGCCCCGTTGGGGCCGAGCAAGGCGACGATCTCTCCCGCGGCAACTGTCAGGCTCACGCCATTCAGGGCGACGATGGCGCCACCATAGACAGCTTCGATCGCATTGACCGCAAGCAAGGGGACTGGTTCGGACATCGAGGACCTTTCCTGGGGCACGCCGTTGCAGGAGGCCGAGGGGACGCGCCTCAGTTCGAGGCGGCCTTGTCGGCATCCGCCTCGGTTCGAGGCTTGATCTGATGCTCGGCGGCATAGGCCGCGGCGGATTTTTCGATGATCGGCCGCAGCAACGCCCAGTCGGGCGCGATCCAGTCGGATACCACCTTCCACTTGGCACCATCCCATTGCTGGAAGGTGACGAGGCCGTCGCCTTCATGGTTCTTCCAGGTCACGTTGATGGAGTGGAAAAGCCCCTTGGCGCCGAGAGCCTCCACGCGGGCCGGGTCGAGCTTGAGATGTTCCAGCCCCCAGCGGACTTCATCACCGGTGAGGGTGCGATGGCCGAATTTTTCCTGGGCGATGCGAATGGCCTCGACATTCAGGATGCCGTTCACGATGCCCAGATTGTGATAGACGCTGCCGATCCGCTTCTTGTCGTCGAGATTGCCCTTGCCTGCGCCATAGACGGTTTTGACGATTTCCTGGACCACGGGATATTCGGTGCCGGACGCCTGGGTCGTGATCGCGACATATCCCTTGGCGGCGGCACCCGCGGGCAGGACGTCCTCTTCCGAATTGGACCAGACATTGCCGACGATGTGATCGGCAGGAAAACCGACCTTCTGGGCCGTCTTGAGCGCCACGGGGTTCATGACTCCCCAGCCGCGCAGCACCACATAGTCGGGCCGCCAGCGCCGGATGGTCAGCCATTGCGATTGCTGCTCGTTGCCAGGGTGAGGCACCTCGATCTGCTGCAATTCGAAGCCGTATTTCTTGGCCAGCAGCTCATAGATCGGGATCGTCTCCTTGCCATAGGGCGAGCCGTGATAGAGCACGGCGATCTTCTTACCCTTGAGACTGTCAACCCCGCCGAACTTGCCGGCGATGTAGTTCACGATCCCGGAGGTTTCGCTGTAGGGATTGAGCAGCAGGGGAAAGACATATTTGAACACGCTGCCATCGGTCGAATCCGTGCGGCCGTGATTGATCGTCAGCAGGGGAACCTTGTCGTTGGTGATGCGGTCGATCATCGCATAGGCAATGCCGACGGAAAGCGGGTTCCAGGTCGCGATGTCCTTGTGGCTTTTCTGACGTTCGTAGCATTCGACACCCCGTTCGACTTCATACTGGGTCTCGCATTCGTCCCAGGTCAGCTTGACGCCGTTCACGCCGCCGTCGCGAGTGTTGATGAGATTGAGGTAGTCGATGAAGCCGCCGAAGAAGCCCGTGCCGCCGGCTGCATAGGGGCCGACCCGATAGCTTTGCAGCGGGAAATACTGCTCGTCCGCACGAGCCTGCGAATGGGCGAAAGGCAGAGTCGTGAGGGCGAGGGCTGCAGCCATTGTGGTTGCGCGCAGGGCGCCGGCGAGGCGAAATGAAAGGGACGGCATGGTGGCTCCGGGGTTGGCAGGCGAGGATTGGGAGAAATCGCGGTCAGCGGTGCGGGCGGATCTTGTCGAGGGTGCGTCGACACAGCGCCGACAGGCCGTCCGGCTCGGCGATGAGAAAGACGATGATCAGCGCGCCGAGCACGATGCGCTGGCTCATGTCGAGCACGCCTGAATCGAAGGTACTGCCCAGCAAGGCGCTGCCCAGGCGAGACAGGATCAGGGGGAACACCACGATGAAGGCCGCTCCGAGGAATGCCCCGCGGATCGTGGCGAGCCCGCCAATGATGATGATGAACAGGATCTGGAACGAACGATCGAGATCGAAGCCGGCCGGTTCGACGGTCCTCAGATAGGCGAACGCCCACAGCGATCCGGCAATGCCGATGATGAAGGAGGACAGCACGAAGGCGAGCAGCTTGGTGCGCAGCACGGATACGCCGATGACCCGGGCCGCCAGCTCGTTGTCGCGGACAGCGATGAAGTCGCGGCCGGTCTGCGTCTTGACGATCCGGGCGGCAAGGCCGGTGACGACAGCCACGATGGTGAGCGTGAACAGGTAGCGGCCGGCCGGGCCTTCGAGCGAGAAGCCTGCCACGCCGAGGGGCGGGGCGTCGATGACACCGGACGGATTGTCGTTGGAAAACCAGCTGAACTTGGTCAGCGCCCATTGCACGAAGAACTGCGCCGCCAAGGTAGAAACGGCCAGGTAGAAACCACGCAGCCGCAGGCTCGGCAGGCCGAAGACGAGCCCGATCAGCGCCGCAACACCGCTGCCCAGGACGATGCTCGCGACCAGGGGCAGGCCGGGGATCCGAAGGTTGAAATTATAGGCGGCGAAGGCACCCACCGCCATGAACGCAGCGCTGCCCAACGAAAGCTGCCCGGCATAGCCGGTGAGCAGATTCAGCCCCAGGGCAGCCAGCGACAGGGCCAGGAAGGGGGTCAGGATGGCATCGAACACATAGCTGCTGCCGACCAGCGGGATCACGCCATAGGCGAGGATCAGGAGTACCGCGGGAAGGATCCAGGAACGGCTGGGAGCTTCGGCGTTCTCGTGGCTGGAAGCGGTCAAAGCGGTCACGGTTCAGGCCCTTTCCACGAGCTTCTGGCCGAACAGGCCAGCGGGCCGCACCAGCAGAAAGACGAGCGCCGCCACATAGGCGAACCATCCTTCGATGCCGCCGCCGACGAAGGGGCCGAGATAGACTTCCGAGAGCTTCTCGAACGCGCCGATGAGCAGACCGCCGACGATGGCACCCAGGATCGAGTCGAACCCGCCCAGGACCAGGACAGGCAGGGCCTTGAGCACGACGAGCGAAAGGGAAAACTGGACGCCGAGCCTCGAGCCCCAGATCAGGCCTGCAACCAGGGCGACGATACCGGCGGCGGTCCAGACGGCAGCCCAGATCCGCGGCAGCCGCAAGCCGACCGCATAGGCCGCGAACTGGTCGTCGGCAACGGCGCGAAAGCTCAAGCCGATGCGCGTGAAATTGAAGAAGGCCGCCAGGATCGCCACCAGCGTGGCGGCAACCCCCGCCGCGAAAAGGTCGAACTGGGAAATCAGCACGCCGGCCACTTCAAACGGGGTATCGTCGATCCCCAGATCGAGCGCATGGACTTGGGTGCCCCATAGAAGCTGCGCGGCGCCCTCGATGACATAGGACAAGCCCAGCGTTGCCATGAACAGCGTGATCGGCGGCTTGTTGACCAGCGGGCGCAACACGGCCCTCTCGATCGCCAGGCCGAGCGCGGCCATGATGGCGAGTGATATCGCCATCGCCGCGATGAAGGGGACGTCCCGCTCGATCAGGCTGACGAAGGTGAGGGCTGCAAAGAGCAGCATCGCCCCCTGCGCGAAGTTGAGAACGCCCGAGGTCTTGTAGACAAGTACGAACCCGATCGCGACCAGCGAGTACATCACGCCGGAAAGAAGGCCTCCGACCAGCACCTCGACCAGGAAGGCCCAATCAAAATCGGCCATCATGCACCACCCCGGTCGTCGTGCGCCACGCCGAGATAGGCGTCGATCACGGCCTGATCAGCCTGAACCGCCTGCGGGGTGCCATCTGCGATGAGGCGGCCGTGATCGAGCACGACCACCCTGTCGGACAGATCCATGACCATGCCGATGTCGTGCTCGATCATCACGATCGTCAGGTCGAACTGCCTTTGCGCCTTGCGTATGACCTCGGCGATCTCGGTCTTCTCGGCAGCCGTCATGCCTGCCATGGGCTCGTCGAGCAGCAGGATGCGAGGCTCGGCCACCAGGGCCCGGGCCAATTCGACGCGTTTTTGAAGACCATAGGGCAGGGTTGCGACCGGGCGGTTGCGAACCGGCTGCAAGTCCAGGAAGTCGACCATGCGCTCGGCGCGCTCGCGGGCGTCCTTGTCTTCGCGACGTGCCTGTCCCAGACCCAGGATCTGGCCGATGAAACCGGCGTGCCGCAGGGCAGCCCGCCCCATCAGGACATTTCCAAGCACGTCCAGCCCGCTGAACAGAGCCAGGTTCTGGAACGTGCGCGCAACACCGAGCGTTGCGAGTTTGGACGCCGGCACCTGCCGGAAGTCACGGCCGGCGAGGCCGATATGCCCGTGGTCAGGGCGATAGATGCCGCTGATGACGTTGAGAAGCGAACTCTTGCCGGCACCATTCGGTCCGATAATGGCTCGAGTTTCGCCGAGCTCGACCGCAAAGCTGACATCCCCCAGCGCCGCAATGCCTCCGAAGGACAGGCTGATATGTTCGAGCGTCAGCGCAGCCTGTCGCCGAGCCGGTTCGGTCTTTGACGTCGAGGGCGTTTCAACGGCCTCGATCGGTGGCACATCCCGATATGACGGGGCAGGCTGCAGCACTGCGCTGGTTGCCGTGGTCATGAGCGTGTCTCTGCCCGTCATCCCTGCCGATGGCAGGGATGCAGGATGGAACGGTTGCGGGGCGGGAAGGAACGGAGCGCGATCACTCGGCCGCGACAGCCACGGGCTGCGCCGCTTCGAGCTTGCGGACCAGGGGGATGACCTCGCGGCCGAAGAATTCGACCTCCTCCTGGAAATGCAGGAAGCCCAGCAGGATCAGATCGGCGCCCGCCTCCTTCAACGCCAGGATGCGTTCGGCGATCTGTTGCGGCGTGCCGATCAGGTTGGAACGGAAGCCATCATTATACTGCACCAGGTCCTGGAAGGACGATTTGGCCCAGTTGCCTTCGCCCTCCGGAGAGGCCTTCCCGGCATTCTTCACCTCATGGGCAAAGCCGTGGACCGCCTCGGGGATGGCCTTTGCAATGATTTCGTCCAGCACGGCCTTGGCTTCGGCCTCGGTATCGCGGGCGATGGCAAAGGCATTCACGCCGACCTTGACCGAATGCCCGTTCTCGCGCGCCTTGGCCTGGATGTCGTCGACCTGCTTCTTGATTTCCTCGGGGGTGTTGCCATTGGTGAAATACCAGTCCGATACGCGAGAGGCCATGTCCCGCGCTGCGCGCGAGGAGCCGCCCTGGAAGATCTCGGGCTGCGGATCGATGGGCTTGGGCTTCAGGCTGTAGTTGCGGAAACGATAGAAATCGCCATTGAAGGTGAAGCTCTCCTCGGTCCAGATGCCGCGCAGCGAGCGGATGAATTCTTCCGACCGGCGGTAGCGCTCGTCGTGGTCGAGCCAGGGCTCGCCGATCGCGGTGAACTCGCCGCGAAACCAGCCGCTGACGATGTTCACGGCCACCCGGGCGCCGTAGATGTTGTTGATGGTTGCGATCTGCTTGGCGGCGACGGCCGGATGCCAGGGGCCCGGCAGCAGGGCCACGATCAGCTTGAGGCGCTCGGTCGAAGCGAGCAGGGCTTGGCTGAAGGTGAGGGGCTCGTGCTGATTGTCCGCACCATAGCCCGCCGTGAAGCGGATCTGGCTGAGCGCATAGTCGAAGCCGGACCGTTCGGCGATCTGGGCAAGCTTGCGATTATAGTCGATTTCCCAGCTCGTGCGTTGCTCGATCGAGCTGATCACCAGACCACCCGAGACATTGGGCACCCAATAGGCAAACTTGATCGGTTCTCGTTGACGCTCGACTGGCATGGTGGATCCTTGGTTTTATGGCGGGGTCAGGCGGTGGCAGGGAACGGAACGACCGTTCCAGACCCCTGCGGGTGGGAAAGGCGCAGCTGGAGGCGGGCTTCGCTGACGGCGCGATCGATGCGCCCCGAAACTTCGGCACTGGCCAGGGCATGATCGGCAAAATCGCCCTCGAGCGCATAGACGGTGGTCGGGAGCGTGATGGCCTTGAAGAAGGCAAACAGCGGCCGGAACTGATGGTCCATGGCCAGGGCATGCAGCGGGGTTCCGCCGGTTGCCGCCACCAAAACCGGCCTGCCTTCGAGGGCACGATAGTCGACGAGGTCGAACAGGTGCTTCAAGGCACCCGTATAGGAGGCGCGGTAGATGGGGGACGCGACGACCAGCAGATCGGCGCTTTCGACCGCCTCGATGACCTCCCGCGCACGCCCGGTTCGCGGACCCTTTGGATGCGTTGCAAACAGGGCCGCGGCATCGCTCGCCAGTTCCACCAGCTCGACCTGCGCGAAATGTTCGAAGCGGGCGAGGATGGTGCGCACCAGTCCGGTCGTTCGGCTGGGCAGGCTCAAGCTGCCGGATATACCGAGAATTTTCGGACGATGATCGGGCACGGCGCGTTCTCAGATTAAAAAATATTCTATTTATATACTCTATATAATTTATAGACTGTCAAGGGGCAGAGTCCTGGCTGCGAGAGCCGAGTTGCGCCCCTCTCGACCCGGGCCGGGCTGACACTACATCAGTATGTTTCTGCGTGGCTTGATCGCAGCCGGGAGGTCATCGCTGCCAAGGAGAGCAAGCATTTCCCGTTCGATCGTCCGTTTCAAGGCGTCCAGCGGCAATGCGTTCGGTTCCAGGCCGAACGGTTCCTCGAGCTGGTGGCCGAGAGCGTCAAGCCCGAAGAACGTGTAGGCGACGAGCAGAACCGGAAGCAATGCCCACCAATCCAGGGAGCCGGCGAGGGCGAATGGCAGTGTCACGCAAAAGATGAGGGCCGTTCGGTGGAGCAACAAGGAATACGCAAACGGCACAGGCGTGTAGGCGATGCGTTCGCATCCGCCCTGCACCTCGGTCAGGGCGCCGATCTGCTGTTCGATGACTGAATAGTGGATGGGATCTATCCGCCCTCTATGCATCAGCGTCAGGCAATATTTGCCAATCTGTTCAAGGACGGCATTTGTGAGATTGGGATTGTTCGATGCGGTGCCGAGATCGAACCAAGGCGTGATGGCCTTCAATTCGTCCTGGCCCCGCAGATGGGCCGCCAGCCCCGCGGAGAAAGCGCATAATCCCTGGAGGAGGAAGCGCCGGTCATCGGTTTCCAGGGTGGAGGTTTGGCGCGCGAGCGATCGACAGGCGATGATCAATTCGCCCCAGAGCCTGCGTCCCTCCCACCAGCGGGCGTAGCAGGCATTGTTGCGAAAGCTCATGAACACCGACAAGGCGATGCCGATCAAGGTGAAGGGAATGGCACTGATCCGCGCGAAGATGCCTGGATGTTCCTGTGCCGCATAAATCGCCAGCACGCTGATAAATGCGATTGCGAGGAGACGGGGCGCTATGCGTGGCAAGATGGAGCCGTTGACGGCGAATAGGATGTCCCTGAAGCTGGGCTTTGAGCGCAGGATCATGCAGCCGTCCCTGTCATCGCGATCTCCTCTTTGTGCGGGCGCCTGCCTGCGGGACTGGATGCCGTCGATCGTCGAGAAACTCGGTGCCGTCCAGACAATGGCCATGGTCGAGGGGGCTATGGCAGCGAGCGAGGGTGGGGACTCTCCGATCTTGGGCGGTTGTTCTGAAGGCATCATTCGTGCCACCTCCGGGCCGGACGAAACGTCAATGACTTGGTACCGGAAATCCACGATTTCTTGGACATTTTGTCCATGCAAAATGGACAAAATGTCTATAGATTTCAAATAGATAGAGTGTTTTACTATGTGCTCGACAGTTTCCGCGGAGCGGTTTCGAGCATGGCCGACAACAAGCCTGAATATAAGACGTACCATCATCCGGCAGGGGGCTGGGGCGCTGCTGCAGCGACTGCCAAGGTGCTGTTGGAGCAGAGCGTCGTCACCAAGGGGTCGCGCGCGCTGCTCGCCATGAACCAGCCCGGCGGCTTCAAATGCCCGAGCTGCGCCTTTCCCGATCCCGACCACAAGAAGACCCTCGAATTCTGCGAGAACGGCGCCAAGGCGCTGGCCTTCGAGGCGACCAAGAGAAGGATCACCCGGGAGTTCTTCGAAAAGCACACCGTCTCGGAACTCATGGAGCAGTCGGACTACTGGCTCGAAATGCAGGGCCGGCTGACCGAACCCATGCGTTACGATGCGGCGTCCGACCGCTATGTCCCCTGTGATTGGGAGGCCGCCTTTGCGCTGATCGGCGATCACCTCAAGGCGCTCGAAAGCCCCCATCAGGCGGAGTTCTACACCTCGGGGCGCACGCCCAACGAGGCTGCCTTCCTGTATTCCATCTTTGTCCGGGAATTCGGGACCAACAATTTTCCCGACTGTTCGAACATGTGCCACGAGCCGACGAGCCGCGGCCTGCCTGCTTCCATCGGGGTCGGCAAGGGCACGGTTGTGATGGAGGACTTCGAGCACGCAGAGGCCATCTTCGTCATCGGCCAGAACACCGGCACCAACTCGCCGCGGATGATGACCAATCTGGTCGAGGCGCGAAAACGCGGCGTGCCGATCGTGGCCGTCAACCCGATGCCGGAAAGGGCGCTGATACGCTTCACCGAGCCGCAGGATGTCGTGCAGATGGCGACCTTCGGCTCGACGGCGATCGCGAGCGAATTCGTCCATATCCGCATCGGGGGGGACCTCGCCCTGTTCAAGGGCATGATGAAGGTGATCTTCGAGCGCGAGGTGCAAGGCGAGAAGATCATCGATGCGGATTTCGTCAGCCGGCATACCGTCGGCCTGGAGGCGATCCGCGCCGATGTCATGGCGCAGGAGTGGGCGGATATCGTGGCGATCTCCGGACTGGCGGAAGACCAGATACGCCGCTGCGCCGAGATCTACATCCGTTCGCGCGCAACCATGATCTGCTACGGCATGGGCCTCACCCAGCACCAGGAAGGCTCGCGCCTGCTCCAGCAGGTCGTCAACCTGCTCCTCCTCCGGGGCAATTTCGGCAAGCCGGGTGCGGGCATCTCACCCATTCGCGGCCATTCGAACGTGCAGGGGGATCGCACCGTCGGCATCGATGAAAAACCCTCCCAGGACTATCTGGACCGCGTGCGCGACGTGTTCGGCTTCGAGCCGCCCCGCCATCACGGCCATCACACCGTCGAATCCGTGGAAGCAATGGAAAAGGGCACGGCCAAGGTCTTCATCGGCATGGGCGGCAATTTCGTTCGCGCCATTCCCGACACCGACAGATCCTATGCGGCGATGCGCAAGCTGGCCCTGACGGTCGGCATCGCCACCAAGCTCAATCGCGGCCATCTCGTTCACGGACGCGATGCGCTGATCTTGCCCGTCATTTCCCGGTCGGAGGTGATCCATACGGCAGCCGGCGAACAATTCGTGACGATCGAGGACTCCATGTCGAACGTCACCGCCTCGCGCGGCGTGCTGACGCCTGCCAGCGCCCATCTGCTGCCGGAAGTGGAAATCGTCTGCCGCATGGCCCTGGCAAGCCTGCCCAACAGCAAGGTCGCCTGGGCGAGCTACATCCACGACTACAATCTCATCCGTGACAAGATCGCCGAGGTCTATCCGGACATCTATGCCGGCTTTGCGGAAAAGGTGAAGGATCCCAAGGGCTTTCATCTCGATGTGCCACCACGGCGGCGGGTCTGGCCGACGCCGAACGGCAAGGCGAATTTCCTGCTTCTGCCCGGTCTCGACGTGAATGTCCCGGTCGCCGACCCGTCGATGCTGCGGCTGGCCACGGTCCGTTCGCATGACCAGTTCAACACCACCATCTACAGCAACAATGATCGCTATCGCGGCGTCTACAACGACCGCATGATCCTGTTCATGAATGCCGAGGATCGCGCGGCGCGAGGTCTGGACGCAGGCTCACGCATCGCGCTGGAGACCATCAGCGACGACGGGGTCATGCGTCGCGTCGAGGGCCTGACGGTGCTGGATTATCCGATGCCCCGCGGAGCCGTGGCGGGATATTACCCCGAGCTCAATCCGCTGCTGCCTCTCGAATATTACGACAAGATCAGCGGGACTCCGGCCGCCAAATCGATACCGGTACGCGTCGTCGGGGCGTAGGGCGAAGTGCGGTCTCCCGGAGCCGCGGCCTGTCTCCGGCTCTTTGTTGCGACGCGTCTTTGCGATCCTTGGTGATTCAACCAAATCGCAAAACGCTTTGGCAAAAGGGTCCCCGGCGCCAGCCAATCCCGGGGACGGTATCTTTCGGCTTCTTTGAGGGGAGGGGGCGTTGCTTGGGCAACTGGATGCGGTGATCTTGGCGCGTGCGCAGTTCGCCTTCACGGTGTCGTTCCACTTCATCTTTCCGGCGTTTTCCATCGGGCTTGCAAGCTATCTGATGGTGCTGGAAGGGCTGTGGCTCAAGACGGGCAAGGGCGTCTATGCCAATCTCTATCGCTACTGGCTGAAGATCTTCGCCGTCGTGTTCGGCATGGGCGTCGTGTCAGGCCTGGTGATGTCCTACCAGTTCGGTACGAACTGGTCGGTCTTCTCGACCAAGGCGGGCCCGATCATCGGCCCGCTGATGGCCTATGAGGTGCTGACCGCCTTCTTCCTGGAAGCCGGCTTCCTCGGCGTGATGCTGTTCGGCATGAGCAAGGTCGGCCGGGGCCTGCACTTCTTCGCCACCTGCATGGTTGCTCTCGGCACACTGATCTCGGCGACGTGGATCATTGCCGTCAACAGCTGGATGCAGACGCCGGCGGGGTTTGCCGTCAATGCCAGCGGGCAGTTCGTACCGGCGGGGTCCTGGCTGCCGATCATCTTCACGGCCAGCTTTCCCTTCCGCCTGGTCCATACCGTGATCGCCGCCTATCTCACCACCGCCTTCGTGGTGGGAGGCGTCGGCGCCTGGCACCTGCTCAAGGACCGCGGCAATGCCGGTGCGCGCAAGATGTTTTCGATGGCGATGTGGATGGCGGCGATCGTGGCGCCTATCCAGATCCTGGCGGGCGATGCCCATGGCCTGAACACGCTGGAGCATCAACCTGCCAAGGTGCTGGCCATGGAGGGCGACTACCAGCCCAGCCCCAATGGCGCGCTCCTCGTGCTGTTCGGCCTGCCGGACAACGAAGAAGGGCGCGTGCGCTACGAAGTGTCGATACCGCATATCGGCTCGCTGATCCTCAGGCACGATCCCTATGCACCGCTTCCGGGCCTGACCGATTTTCCACGGGACCAATGGCCTCCCACCCCCATCATCTTCTGGTCGTTCCGGATCATGGTGGCGCTCGGCTTCGCCATGCTCGGCATCGGCCTGTGGAGCCTGCTCGCACGCTTGCGGGGCAGGCTCTATGACTGGCACTGGCTGCATCGCGGCGCCGTGGCCATGGGACCGGCAGGCTTCGTCGCGGTGATTGCCGGCTGGGTGACGACGGAAGTCGGGCGGCAACCCTTCACGGTCTATGGCTTGCTGCGAACGGCCGAATCCCATTCGCCGCTCGCTGCGCCGGCCGTTGCCGCCTCGCTCATTGCCTTCGTGCTGGTCTATTTCAGCGCTTTCGGGGCCGGCACCTATTATCTGTTGCGCCTGATGGCGAAGGCGCC
Organism: Labrys sp. (in: a-proteobacteria); assembly: GCF_047605565.1. Taxonomy (NCBI): domain Bacteria; kingdom Pseudomonadati; phylum Pseudomonadota; class Alphaproteobacteria; order Hyphomicrobiales; family Xanthobacteraceae; genus Labrys; species Labrys sp. (in: a-proteobacteria). The sequence goes on along the minus strand of NZ_JASGFM010000052.1, from coordinate 10,198 downwards.
TGGACGTGGCGAGAGCGAGCCACCGAACCTGCCGCAACGCGCGGCCGGTATCACGCCCGCAGCAAGCGTCGGCGTTCCCATGGCGGCGAAGGATTGATCGGGATGGGCAGCATCGATCTCACCATCTTCTGGGCGGCGGTCATCGGCTTTGCGGTGATGGCCTATGTCGTCATGGACGGCTTCGACCTCGGTATCGGCATCCTGTTCCCCACCTTCGCCGTGGGCGAGGAGCGCGACCAGGCGATGAACTCGATCGCACCGGTGTGGGACGGCAACGAGACCTGGCTGGTGATGGGCGGTGGCGGCCTGCTTGCTGCCTTCCCGCTGGCCTATGCCATCATCCTTCCGGCCACCTATCCGCTGATCATCGCCATGCTGCTCGGGCTCGTCTTTCGTGGCGTCGCCTTCGAGTTTCGCTGGCGCGATCCGCGCCACCGTCCATTCTGGGACACGGCTTTCTGTCTTGGGTCGGTCGTCGCGGCGTCGGCACAAGGCGTGACGCTCGGTGCGATCCTGCAAGGCGTCCATGTCGAGAACGGGGCCTATGCCGGCGGCTGGCTCGATTGGCTGAGCCCCTTCAGTGTGTTGACGGGGCTGGCCGTGGTGACCGGCTATGCCTTGCTGGGGGCGAGCTGGCTGATCTGGAAGACGGAAGGGACGAGCCAGCGCCATGCCCGCCACCTGGCGTTCTGGCTGGGCGTCGCCACGCTCCTAGCGCTCGGCGCCGTCAGCGCGGCCACGCCATTCCTGCATTATGATTATTGGCGACGCTGGTTCGCCATGCCCGGCGTGCTGCTTACGGCCCAGGTGCCGCTGCTCGTGGCGATCTGTACGGCGACCTTCTTCTGGAGCCTGCGGCGAGAGCGGGAGCGGCTGCCCTTCCTGATGGCCCTGGCGCTGTTCCTGCTCGGCTTCATCGGGCTGGGGATCAGCATCTATCCCTATGTGGTGCCGCGCGCCGTGACGATCTGGCAGGCGGCGGCGCCGCCGGAAAGCCAGGCCTTCATGCTTGTCGGGGCCCTTGTCATCATCCCGCTCATCCTCGTCTATACCGGCTGGGCCTATTGGGTATTTCGCGGCAAGGCCGGCGTCCATGGTTATCACTGATGGCTCCGCAGGCGCCCTTCTGGAAACGGTTCGCCTGGATGGTTGCGATCTGGGCCGCCAGCATCGCCACGCTTGGGACGGTGGCGGCGGTGATCCGGCTATGCCTTCTGCGCTAAACCTGAATGGATCTTCTTGAGCCGGATCGGCGTTGGACAGTCGGGAACAGGGCTCATGCTTCGGGGAATACAGCATAGCGGCATTCATATGGAAGCATCCGACAGGGAGGCGAAATGACCAGAAGAGCCAAACCCGAGAACGACATTCATGGGTCACCGGAGCCGGCAAACGCCTCTGAGCCAACAGCGAAGGCGACGGACCGGGGCGATCCATCCGTGGCCGGACCGGCTGAGGATGCCGCAGCGGTCATCGCCAGGCTCGAGGCTGACAATGCCGCGCTGAAGGATCGATTGCTGCGGGCCCTCGCTGAAACCGAGAATGTCCGCCGCCGGGCCGAGCGTGACCTGAACGATGCACGCCAATATGCCATCGCGAAATTTGCCGGCGACATGCTGGCGGTGGCCGACAATATCGAGCGCGCGATCGCCAATGTGCCGGCGCAAGCCCGCGAAGGCGACGAGGCGGTCAGGACGCTGATCGAAGGGGTGGAGCTCACGGAAAAAGAGCTGCTGCGTGCCCTGGAAAGACATGGTGTCAGGAAGCTCGATCCCCTGGGAGAGCGCTTCGATCCCAATTTCCACGAAGCCATGTTCGAGGTGCCCGATCCCTCGGTGCCGAGCGGCACCGTCAGCAAGGTCGTCGACGCCGGGTATTCGATCGGAGCGCGCTCCTTGCGCCCGGCCAGGGTCGGCGTTTCCAGCGGCGGGCCGAGGCAGCCGGCGGAACCCGGAGCCGGAAGGCAGCCCTGACGGCCTGGCCGGCTCTGCCTGAGGACAGTTTGTCCGGCGTCGAACGGACAGGTTGTCCCAATGGGCTGAAACCTTTCCGATAAGTCTTTGATATTGCTGCGTATCCAGTCTGGCACGTCTGTTGCTGTCGCATCAGGACCAGCGTCTGCGAAGGGCGCCCACTGACGGGACATCATGGCATCGCATTCGACGATATCCGGCCGTTCGCCACCAGGCGGCCAATCCGCTGCCTGAGACGCCCAGGCAGCGTCAACGACGAGAAACGCAGAACACACAGTCCAAAATTCAATAACAGGGAGCACCTTCATGGCAACGATCATCGGAATCGACCTGGGAACGACCAATTCATGCGTTGCAGTCATGGATGGCAAGAACACGCGTATCATCGAGAATGCCGAGGGCGCGAGGACCACGCCGTCGATCGTCGCATTTACCGGCGATGGCGAGCGTCTCGTCGGGCAGCCGGCTAGGCGGCAGGCGGTGACCAACCCGACCAACACGATCTTTGCGGTCAAGCGCCTGATCGGCCGACGCTATGACGATCCGACCGTGGAGAAGGACAAGGCGCTGGTCCCCTACAAGATCGTCAAGGCGGCCAATGGCGATGCCTGGGTGGAGGCCCAGGGCAAGGCCTATTCGCCCTCGCAGATCTCGGCCTTCATCCTGCAGAAGATGAAGGAGACCGCCGAGGCCAATCTCGGCGAGAAAGTCACGCAGGCCGTCATCACGGTTCCCGCCTATTTCAACGATGCGCAGCGGCAGGCAACCAAGGATGCCGGTAAGATTGCGGGGCTCGAGGTGCTGCGCATCATCAACGAGCCGACGGCCGCGGCGCTTGCCTATGGGCTCGACAAGAAGAAGCAGGCCAAGATTGCCGTCTACGATCTGGGTGGCGGCACGTTCGACATCTCCATCCTCGACATCGGCGACGGGGTCTTCGAGGTGAAGTCGACCAATGGCGACACCTTCCTCGGCGGCGAGGACTTCGACATGCGCCTGGTGAACTACCTGGCCGATGAGTTCCAGCGCGAGCAGGGCATCGACCTGAGAAAGGACAAGCTGGCCCTGCAGCGGTTGAAGGAGGCGGCGGAGAAGGCCAAGATCGAGCTCTCCACCATCACCCAGACGGAAATCAACCTGCCCTACATCACGGCCGATGCCAGCGGCCCCAAGCATTTCCAGATCAAGCTGACGCGGGCGAAATTCGAGTCCCTGGTCGAGGACCTGGTGCAGCGAACCATCGAGCCGTGCCTCAATGCGCTGAAGGATGCGGGGCTGGCGGCCAAGGACATCGACGAGGTCGTGCTGGTCGGCGGCATGACCCGGATGCCGAAGATCCAGGAGATCGTGCGCAAGATCTTCGACAAGGAGCCGCATAAGGGCGTCAATCCCGACGAGGTCGTCGCGGTCGGCGCCGCAATCCAGGCCGGCGTGCTGCAGGGTGACGTCAAGGATGTCCTGCTTCTCGACGTCACGCCCCTCTCGCTCGGGCTGGAAACGCTGGGCGGCGTCTTTACGCGCCTCATCGAACGCAACACCACCGTTCCGGCCAAGAAGAGCCAGGTGTTCTCGACCGCAGAGGACAATCAGAACGCCGTCACCATCCGTGTCTTCCAGGGCGAACGCGAGATGGCGGCCGACAACAAATTGCTTGGCCAGTTCGACCTGATGGGCATCGCGCCGGCTCCGCGCGGCGTGCCCCAGATCGACGTGACCTTCGATATCGACGCCAACGGCATCGTCAATGTTTCCGCCAAGGACAAGGGGACCGGCAAGGAGCAGCGCATCCAGATCCAGGCGTCCGGCGGCCTCTCCGAAGCCGACATCGAGCGGATGGTCAAGGATGCCGAAGCCCATGCCGCCGAGGACAAGAAGCGCAGGGAGACCGTGGAAGCGAGGAATAGCGCGGAGGCCCTTCTGCATGCGACCGAGAAGGCGGTTGCCGAGCATGGCGGCAAGGTGGCCGAGGCGGATCGCCGGGCGATCGAGAATGCCATGGCCGATCTGCGCGAGGCGGCGAAAGGCGAGGATGCAGCCGCGATCACCGCCAAGGCGGCCGCCTTGCAGCAACTCTCGCAGAAACTGGCGGAGGCGGCCTATGCGCAGCCGCAGCCGGGCGCATCGCCCGATACGACTTCTCATGCCGGCGGAGACGATGTGGTCGATGCCGAATTCAGCGAAGTCGACGACAGTGATGCAAAGAAATCGGGTTGATCCTACGGCAGGTATGCAGGCCGATCCTGCCGTGAAAGGCATTTTGTTCGCGAGGCGAAGCCTGCCTGACTGGCCGCTGAAAATGCTCTAGCATCGAGGGCCTGCGCCGGGCCGAGTCCCGGCGTTTCCAGCATCGAACGGAGGCGCGATGGGGCGCCTCCTGAAACCCGTGAGCCGTCAAACCGCAAAACGCCGTGGACATGCTATCGGAGTAAGTTGTGAGAAATCCTTACGAGGTTCTGGGTGTTGCCCCAACGGCATCGTCGGCCGAAATCCAGAGCGCCTATCGCAAGCTTGCGAAGAAACTGCATCCGGATCTCAATCCCGGCGACAAGAGCGCCGAGGAGAAGTTCAAGGAAGTCGCGGGCGCCTACGACCTGCTCAGCGACGCCGACAAGCGCAAGCGCTTCGACAATGGCGAGATCGACGCGAGCGGTGCGGAACGCCCGCCCCAGCATTTCTACCGCGAATATGCGGGCGCCGATCACGACCATCCCTATGCCGATGCCTCCGGTTTTGCCGACTTCATGGACGGGGAGGACGCGTTTGCCGAGCTGCTGAGGCGCGGCCAGCGGGCGCGTGCCAACCGGCGCGGCCAGGATCTGCACTATCGGCTGCCGATCGAGTTCGTCGAGTCGGTCATGGGAGCGAACAAGCGCCTGACCCTGCCGGATGGCGGCACGCTCGATGTGAAGATTCCGCCCGGCCTGGTCGATGGACAGACCCTGCGCCTGAAGGGCAAGGGCGCGCCGGGCGCCGGTACGGGCGGTCCCGGCGATGCCTTGATCGAGGTGGAAGTCCTGCCGGATAGGCGCTTCACGCGCGAGGGCGACGACATCACGCTGGAATTGCCGATTTCGCTGTCGGAGGCCGTGCTCGGGGGGCGGGTGCGTGTTCCCACCCCGAGCGGCGATGTAACGATGTCCGTGCCGAAAGGGGCGAACACCGGCACGACCCTGCGTCTCAAGGGCAAGGGGGCGCCGCGTCGGGGGGGAGGACAGGGCGACCAGTTCGTCAGGCTCAAGATCGTCCTTCCCAAAGGGCCCGATCCGGAACTCGAAGCCTTTGTTTCGAACTGGAAGGGCAAGGACTTCAATCCCCGCGAGGATAGAGCATCATGAGCATGAACAAGCAGCAATTTCTGGCGAGTTCCGGCATCCAGGTGCAGACGCTCGAACTCTGGCTCGAGCAGCGCTGGCTCATTCCCCGGCAGACGCAGGCGGGGGTGCAATTCACCGAGATCGACATTGCACGCGCGCGCCTGATCCAGGATTTGAAGAACGATATCGGGGCCAATGACGAGGGTATCGACGTTATCCTGCATCTGATGGATCAGCTCCATGGGCTGCGCCAGGCCCTGGCGCAGCTGCGTGGAGATCTGCAGGAGCGTTCCTAGCTAGAGGCAGGGGGAGAGTGGCATGAACGAAAGCCCAATGGCGTCCGAACCGGGGATCGATGTCCTCATCCTGCAGGCCCTGGTGCGCAAGCTCCTGGCCAAGGGCCTTCTTTCCGCCGACGATGTACGCGCCTTGCTGTTCGAGGCAGCGACCCGCCTCGACATTGACGGCAGCCAGCAGACGCCCCAGGCCGCCCGGGAGATGGTGGAAGAGAGTTTGGCGCCCGCATTTCTGGGGGGCTGACGGTTCCTCATGTCTGGCCAGGGTGCGGTTGGGAAGGAGTATTGATGTCCGAGGATCCCGCTCACGATACTGCCGGCCCTGCCGCGGATCCACAATTCGGGCCGTGGCTGGCCCAGGCTTCGATCCTGGTCGTCGACGACGAACCGGGCATGCGCAATTTCCTGGTCAAGATCCTGGGGCCGCGCTGCAGGCTGATCGCCGAAGCCGCGGACACCAAACAGGCGTCCCAGAAACTCGACCAGCAGCATTTCGACGTGGTCATTCTCGACAATATCATGCCGGGACAGAACGGCCTGGATTGGCTTGCCGAACAGCGAGCCGTCGGCTTCTTTGCCGATGTCATCCTGATGACGGCCTATGCCGATCTGGACACCGCGATCGGTGCCTTGCGGGCCGGCGCCGTCGATTTCGTGCTCAAGCCATTCCGCTCCAACCAGCTTCTCAACGCGGTTGCTCGCTGCCTCGACCGGATCAGGTTGCAGCGCGAGAACGACGTCCTGCACCACGAGCTGAAATCGCCAGGCCATCAGATCTTCCTGCGCAACAAGCTGCTCGGTGACTCCAGGGCGATCCAGAATGTGCGTCAGACCATCGCACGCGTTGCGCCCTTGCCGACATCGGTCCTGTTGACCGGCAAGTCGGGAACCGGAAAGGAAGTCGCGGCGCGCTCGCTTCACTCGCTTTCCGGTCGTTCAGACAAGCTTTTCGTGCCCATCAATTGCGGTGCCATCCCGGCGGACATGATCGAAAGCGAATTGTTCGGCCATCTGAAAGGGGCCTTCACCGGTGCGGGCAGGGCGCGGGAGGGGCTTTTCATGCATGCCCAGGGCGGCACGGTGTTCCTCGATGAAATTGGCGACCTGCCCTTTTCGCTGCAGACCAAGCTGCTGCGCGTCCTGGAAGATCGACGTGTCAGGCCGGTCGGTTCGGAACGCGAGGTTCCCTTCGACGCCCGCTTCATCTTTGCCACCAATGCCGATCTTCCCAAGCGCGTCGAGGCCGGCAGTTTTCGCGCCGATCTCTTCTTCCGTATCAATGTCGTGCAGATCCATCTGCCGCCGCTGAAGGATCGCGGCGATGACGTACAGGAACTCGCGGCCTTGTTCATGCGCGAATTCGCCCAGCAGCTCGGCATGCCTCCCGTCGCCATCGACGACAGGGTACGCGCTGCGCTGGCACGCTATGACTGGCCGGGAAACATCCGGGAACTTCGCAACCTGATCGAACGAACGGTGATCCTCGGCGGTTTTCCTGAGGATATCGAACGCATTGCCAGTGACGGCGATGACGACAGGGGCGGCCAGAGCCTGGCCGAGGTGGAACGGCGCCACATCCTGTCGGTTCTGCGTGAAGTCAAGGGCGATCGCGAGGAGGCTGCCCGCCGCCTCGGCATTTCGCGCAAGACCATCGATCGCAAATGCGTCAGCTGGAATGTCTAGGGACCAAGCCCCGAGAGCCCGAAAAAGAAGATCGGTACGCTATCGCCTGCTTGCGATCGCGCTCGTGCCCATGCTCGTGATCCTGCCATTGCTGCTGGGCATCAGCCTCTATCGCTGGAATGCCCGGTTCGATGCCATGGCAATCTCCAAGGTCAATGACGACTTGACGATTGCCCATCAGTATATGGCCCGTATTCTCGAAAATACGGATTCACGGCTGGCGTCGGTGAGTGAATCGGCGCGTTTCCAGAACCTGCTTCAGCAAAACGGTTATCCGAACGCGGCGTTTACTTCGCTTCTCAAGGAGATCGCACAGGCGCGCCAGTTTGATTTCCTCTATATCGTCGACGACAATGGCCGGATACTCGCGAGCGCTTATGCCACGGCATCGTCCTCCGTGCGTTCGAGCTGGCCGATCATCCGTTCGGCCCTCGAAGGGCACTCGAAGACGGCCGTCGATGTTTTCGAAGCCGAAGAGCTTGGTGCCTTCTCCCCCGATCTCGCCGCACGAGCGCGTATCGAGATCGTGCCCACCCTCGGCAGTACCGCCGTCACGCCCTCCCAGGAAAGCCGCGGCCTGGTGCTCCACTCGGCCACGGCCTTGACATTGCCGGATGGTCGGCGGGCAGCCCTGGTCGGCGGCACGCTGCTCAACCAGAATCTTGCCTTCGTCGATACGATCAACGACCTGATCTACCATGAGGCCGGCCTGCCCGAGGGGAGCCAGGGCACGGCCACGCTGTTCCTGGGAGATATTCGCATCAGCACCAATGTGCGTTTGTTCGAAGGACAGCGTGCAATCGGAACCCGTGTTTCGGAAGTCGTGCGCAATGCCGTGCTCGACCAGGGGCGGACATGGCGCGACAGCGCCTTCGTCGTCAGCGACTGGTTCATCTCTGCCTATGAGCCCATCATCGACAGCTATGGCCGGCGGGTCGGCATGCTCTATGTGGGTTTTCTGCAAAAACCGTTCACACAGGCCAAATATGAGACCTTGCTGACGCTTGCCGGGGCGTTCCTGCTGGCGGTGGCGGCAACGGTTCCCCTGTTCCTGATCTGGGCAACCAATATTTTCAGGCCTTTGGAGCGGATGACGGGCGCGATCTCGCGTGTTGAAGCCGGCGACCTGTCCGCGCGAACCGGTCATGTGAAGACGAAGGACGAGATCGGCGAGGTGGCTTTTCACCTCGATCATCTCCTCGATTTGCTCCAGCAACGCGATGCACGGCTGCGTCACTGGAACGACGAGCTCAATCGCCGTGTCGAGGAACGTGCCCACCAACTGCACCAGGCCACCATGCAGCTGGAAAACACCACCAAGCAGCTCGTGATGTCGGAGAAGCTTGCGGCGATCGGGGAGATCAGCGCGGGCATTGCCCATGAAATCAACAATCCGATCGCCGTGATGCAGGGCAATCTCGAGGTGATCCGCGAGCTGATGGGCGCCGAAGCTGAAAAGGCCAAGGTGGAGTTCCGCCTCATCGACCAGCAGATGGCGCGCATCAGCGAAATCATCACCAAGCTGCTGCAATTTGCCAAGCCCCAGGAATATGCCGGCTATACCGAGCATTATGCCGTCGCCGCCATCGTTTCCGACACACTGCCGCTCGTTCAGCATCTCATCAGGAAGACGACGATCACCCTGGAGCGGGAGGATCGCGCGTCCCGCCTGATCGCGATGAACCGCACCGAATTGCAGCAGGTCCTGGTCAACCTGCTCGTGAACGCTATTCATGCCATGCCGCATGGCGGGCGCCTTCTCCTACGCAACCATGACAGCGACATGGATGGCTGGGCGGGGGTGGCCATCGAGGTTGCGGACACCGGCGCCGGTATTTCGGCGGAGGTGATCGAAAGGGTGTTCGACCCGTTCTTTACCACCAAGACGCGCGAGGGCACCGGACTTGGCCTCTCGATCAGCCAGATGCTGGTGACGCGGCAGGGTGGTAGGATTTCCGTATCGAGCGAGCCGGGCAGGGGCACGACATTCCTCGTCTGGCTGCCGGAAGCCGGTTGATGCCGCCTCGATGATGCGGACATTTTGTCCGTGGCCTCTTCGACATAGTGTCCGTCGCCGGTGGACGCGAAGTTCTATCTGATTGATTTCGCTTTCTTTTCAAATTGGCACGCCTGTTGCTCCTATGGCTGGGCAGCCGTGCCGGCGCGCCGAGGGGCATGCGAACGGATCGTGGAGGATCGAGGTCATGGGGAGGACGCCGCGCTACGATATCGGGGGGCCTGCGGCCTTCATGCTCGCGCCCCGTCGAACAACAGGTGTGTCGGTTTCCACCGCTCTCGTTTCGACCAGTTGTCTCTGCCTTGAAGGATGGCTCGATGAACGTTGATAAATATACTGATCGCGCCAGTGGCTTCATCCAGTCGGCGCAATTCCTCGCTTCGCGTGAGGGCAATCCGCAACTGACCCCTCTTCACGTGCTGAAAGTCCTGCTTGACGACAAGGAAGGCCTCGTTTCGGGACTGATCGACCGAGCTGGCGGCAATTCGCGCGCGATCCTGCAGGCGACCGAAGACGCTCTGGCAAAATTGCCGAAGGTCTCCGGTACGGGGTCCGGGCAGGTCCATCTGGCCCCTGAGACGGCGCGCCTCCTTGCTGCCGCGCAGAGCACGGCGGAAAAGGCCGGCGACAGTTTCGTGACGGTTGAACGCTTGTTGCAGGCGCTTGTCGCGGACAAGAGCGGCGAGGCGGGCAAACTGCTCGTCGAGGGCGGTGTGGACCCCCGCAACCTCAGCGCGGCCGTGGACGCACTGCGCAAGGGCCGTACCGCCGACAGCGCGTCGGCCGAGAATGCCTATGACGCCCTGAAGAAATATGCCCGCGACCTGACCAGGGCAGCACGGGACGGCAAGCTCGACCCTGTGATCGGCCGCGACGAGGAAATCCGCCGCACCATCCAGGTGCTGTCGCGGCGCA
>NZ_JASGFM010000051.1:0-44667 GCF_047605565.1 Labrys sp. (in: a-proteobacteria) | reverse complement strand
TCAGTTGGTAGAGCATGCGACTGAAAATCGCAGTGTCGGTGGTTCGATTCCGCCCTCAGGCACCATCAGCCCTTCCGCTGATTTCCAAATTCTTCGAAATCGTCGAAAAAATCAACGCTTTGACACCAAAGCGCGCGTTGTTATGGGCTTAGTCTATCCGCTCGCAGATGTGAAAGTCTGCAAGGATCTGCGCGCTGCGACGTTCTCCAGGGTCACGGCGAGGCTCCAGTCGAAACGAATAGCCTGATAGTCGCGCGGGCCAAAGAGCGCCTCCACAACCGAACATTAACCCCATGCCGCGAACACTGTGCCGGAAGGCATAACGGTGGGGACTGATATGGACTTACGCGACACGGCGAACGTGATTGATGCGCGCCAGGCGTTTCTCGATGCGGAGTTCGATTTCATCTGCCGCCTCCCGCCAGGATATGCTGCCCCGACCTCGGGCGGCTCGCCACCGGCAGATCTGTCCGCCTTTCGCCAAGCCAAGGCCGCTGCGAGCCAATCAAGCGTTGAAACGATCACACCGCCCCGATCGCAACAAATCTAGCTGGTCACACGACACAAGCAGTTGTGACCATAGCCTATCCGCACCCACGATCCTCTCATCGCCGGCCCGTTTTCGGCCCATGCCCCGCGCGACGCGACGGAATCCCGGACCGCCCCACTCCCGCGCATTTCCGTCATGGAAGCGTTCAACAAAGCCCCGGTCAGAAAGAACTCTGCCCTTCTGATCGGGGAGCGAAGTTTGGTTAAAGCGTTTTTCGATTTGGTTGAACCACCAAGAATCGTAAAAACGCGTCGTATCAAAGAGTTAGAGCAAAAAAGCGTTCACGCTTGAACGCGCTTTGCTCTGGGGGTCATCGGCCCGGGCGCGTGGGCCATGGGCGGATCCATGCGCTCGGGCCTAACCGACAATCCGATAAAAGCCGAGGATTGCTCTTCGCAGGCCTCGCGGACGCCAGCCTGTCGTCTGCTTAGCACGGGATCAGGGCAAGAGTTTGAAACGCCCGGGTCCGCCCCCTCTGAGCTGCCCCCCTGCCCCGTCGCGGCTATTGCCAGGTCCAACGATTGTTCAGACCCTGGCCACGTTCCAGCGTTGGATTGTCTCCCCATTTGCGCTCGGCCCAGGTTTCGTAGAGGGCCAGGTCGAGCGCATTGTCCTGCAGGATCTTCTGACGCAGTGCCTCGCCAATATCCTGGCTGCGCAGCGCATTGGTGGGCGCGGCATTCTCATGGGGCAGTTTCTCGAACTTCCAGCCGATATCCTGGGTCATCTGCTCCATCACCGCATCGCAATTGCGATAATCGCCGACGAACCAGAACGTCTCGAACTGCCTGGACAGGAACTCGAACCTCTGGCGCTGGCTCATCTTGCGGATGCCCAGGGAGGACAAGCCGAAATAATGCCTGAAATAAAAGCGGCTGATACGGTTGTGCTTGTTGGTCGGGTACCATTGCTCGAAGGACATGCCCACGATCCGATGTCTCTCGGGCGTCTTCTGCAGGAAATTATAAAGCGAGACATAGAAGGACACCGGTTCCCGGAGCAGGCCGACCTCCCGGATGACGCGGCCCTCGAACCCCCGGGCGGCCGTGCGCGGCAATCTGTGGCCGAACAGGATGCGGATTTCGTCGCGGTCGGCTTGGGGCACGCGGTTCACGGGATCGAGCCAAGGCCGTTGCTCGGGCTTGGAATAGATCACGGCGGAACCGCGCGGCGGGACATCGTGCAGGAGATAGTCCCTGACGCTCAGGCCGGCGCACTTCAGGATATGCGGAAAGAGATAGACGGTGGTGTTGCTGCTCATCAAGTCTCGCCAGGCTCAACCTCCTGCCGGCACCGGCCGGAAGAGTTGACCCCCTCACCCCTCATTTCTTGGCCAGGGGAACATTCGTACCGCATTGACCATGGTGTCATTCGATCTTCTGGCTGCCCCTGCCCGACAATCACTAGACCGACAAGCCATCAGCAGTCACTACAAGGATCGACTACATATAGTAAGTCGGCGGCGAGGCAACGGGCCTGTTCGCGAGGGCACGCGTGATTGCAACCAATCGTGTATGCCTCTGCAAGGGCGACAGGCCTGGAAACGACACCGGCCCGTCCTCGCGAACGGGCCGTTCGATCGCGGTACCCCTCGCCTCAGACCTTCCGGCGCCGGCGATACTGGTCGATCACCACGGCACCCACGATGATGGCGCCGAGCACGATCTGCTGCAGGGAGGCGGGAACGCCGAGGAAGGTGAAGCCTGAGGTCACCACCGAGAGGATGAGGAGGCCGATCACCGTGGAGGTGATGCGCCCCACGCCGCCGGAGAGCGAGGTGCCGCCGATCACCACCGCTGCGATGGCCTGCAGCTCATAGCCGAGGCCTGCGCCGGCCTGGCCCGAGCCGGCACGGGCGATCTGCACCACGCCGGCCAGCCCCGAAAGCAGGCCGGCAAAACCATAGACCTTGACCAGGTGCCACTTCACGTCGATGCCCGAAACGCGAGCGGCCTGCATGTTAGAGCCGATGGCATAGGTGAACTTGCCGTAGCGCGTGTAGCACATGGCGATATGGAAGATCAGCGCCACCACCAGGAAGATCACCGTCGGCACGTCGATGGAGAAGCCGAAGAGTTCCACGGGCGAGCCGATGACGCGGAAGGAAGGCGTGAAAGTGCTGACGGGCTGGCCATTGGTGTACCAGGTGGCGAAGCCGCGCGCCGAGACCATCATGCCGAGCGTGGCGATGAAGGGCGGCACATTGGCGTAGGCGATCAACGCGCCGTTGATGACGCCGGCAAGCAGCCCCGTCGCCAGGCCCGCCAGCACGGGAATGATGAAAGGCAGGTCGGTGAGGTGAGGATAGACCACGGAGCGCGCCGTGCTCACCTGCGCAAGCGAGGCGGCGATCATGGCGGTGGCACCCACCACGGAGCCGGAGGACAGGTCGACGCCGCTGGTGATGATGGTCTGCGCCACGCCCACCGCGATGATGCCGATCACCGCCACCTGCAGGAAGATGATGCTCAGGCGCCCCGCATTGAAGAAGAAGCTCTGGCTCTTCAGCGGCCAGCCGATGAGCTCGAATATCGCCACGATGACGGCGAGAACCGCCAGGATGCTCAGTTCCTGCGGCAGCCGGCGATGCGGCTTGACGCTGGATATCTGCGGCGATTTGCCGGCAGCCTCATTCGCGGACATGGGATCCTCCAATTCTATCGCTAAGCGCCTCACGGCGCATCGTATCGGGGTTCTTCCAATTCCAGGGCCTCGCGCCTCAGCGCGCGGCCAGTTCCATGATCTTGACCTGGTCCGCCTCGGCGCGGTCGAGGATGCCGGTGGCATGGCCGGCATGCATGACGAGGATGCGGTCGCTCATGCCCAGCACTTCGGGCAGTTCCGAGGAGATCATGATCACAGCCACGCCCTCGCCCGCCAGCTTGCTGATGAGGCGGTGGATTTCGGCCTTGGCGCCGACATCGATGCCGCGCGTCGGCTCGTCGAGGATGAGGATGCGCGGATTGGTCAGGAGCCAGCGGCCGATCAGCACCTTCTGCTGGTTGCCGCCCGACAGGTTCTCGATGCGCTCATGCAAGTTCGGCGTCTTGACGCGCAGCGCCGCGCTCATCTCGGTGCAGGCCGGCGTCACCTCGCCCGCGGCGACGAAGCCGGCCTTGACGTAGCGCTGCGTCAGCACCGCCATCTGCATGTTCTCGAGAATATCGAGGATGAGAAAGCAGCCCGTATCCTTGCGGTCCTCGGTGAGAAACGCCATGCCCTGGCGCATGGCGACCGCAGGCGAGGAGATGGAGACGGGCTTGCCGAAGACCTCGATCGTACCGGAGGAGGCCGGCGTCACGCCGAACAGGGTCTCCGCCACATTGGAGCGCCCTGCCCCGACCAGCCCGGCGAAACCAAGGATCTCGCCGGAACGCAGGTCGAAGGAGACATCGTGGAAGACGCCATCCAGCGTCAGGTTCTTCACGGACAGGACCACGTCACCGATCGGCACCGTCTCCTTGGGGAACATCTGGGTGATCTCGCGGCCGACCATGCGGCGGATGATCTCGTCGCGCGTGAGATTGGCGGCTAGGTCCGTGCCGATATATTTGCCATCGCGGAAGATCGAGACTTCGTCGGCGATCTCGAAGAGCTCGTTCATCTTGTGCGTGATGTAGACGATGCCCTTACCCTGGGCCTTGAGATCGTGGATGATCTCGAACAAATGCGCGACTTCCGTCTCGGTCAGCGCCGACGTCGGCTCGTCCATGATCAACACGTCGGAATTGTAGGAAATCGCCTTGGCGATCTCGACCATCTGGCGGTTGGCCACCGAGAGCGAGCCGACGGGCACGGTGGGGTCGATCTTGATCTTGAGCTGCTCGAACAGCTTGGCGGTGCGGCGGTTGAGCTCGCCATGGTCGACGAAACCCAGTCGGGTCAGAGGCTCGCGCCGGATCCAGACGTTCTCCGCCACCGTCATGTACTGCATCAGGTTGAGTTCCTGATGGATCATGGCGACGCCTTGCTGGAGCGCATCGAGAGGCCCGGAGAACTGCACCTCCTGCCCGCGCAACTTCATCACGCCGCCGTCGCGCTGATAGACGCCGGCAATGATCTTCATCAGCGTCGACTTGCCGGCGCCGTTCTCGCCCATCAGGGCATGCACCGTGCCGGGACGCAATTTGAAGGAAACATTGTCGAGCGCCAGCACGCCGGGAAAGCCCTTGCGTACGCCCTCCACCTCGATGAGACAGGCAGAGTCCGAGGTACCGCGGCTCGGCGCCGCCGATTGCACTACAGCCATCCTTGTTCTCCCTCATGCCGGCGCCGGGGCTGGCGACGTGTTTCATCGGTCCGGAACCGAGGTCCGGACATTGTCGCGTCTGGCGAGAAGATCGTGAGCGCCTCCGGCCCTTCAGCCGGAGGGCTCTTATGCAGTCCGATCAGTTCTTCTTGAGGTAGTTGTCGATATTGGCCGGGGTCACCAGCTCGAAAGGCACCCAGACCATGGCGTCGACCTTCTCGCCCTTGGCAAGCTTCAGGGCCGTATCGACGGCACCCTGGCCCTGGCCGGCGGCGTTCTGGAACACGGTGACCTGCAGGTCGCCATCCTTCATGGCGCCGAGGCCGTCCTGCGTGGCGTCCACGCCGCCGACAAGGGTCTTGCCGCCAGCAAGGCCGGCCTGCTTGAGCGCCTGGATGGCGCCGATCGCCATTTCGTCATTGTTGGAGATCACGGCAGCCGGCTTGATGCCCGAGGTCAGCCAGTTGGTCATCAGGTCGATCGCCTGGGTGCGGTCCCAGTTGGCCGTCTGCTTCTGCAGGATCTTCATGCCCGTGCAGGGCTCCTTGGCGATCACGTCCTCGACGTCCTGCGTGCGCTGGCGGGCGGCCTGGTTCGACAATTCGCCCATGATCACCACGATATCGCCCTTGCCACCGAGAAGCTTGCAGATCTCCTTGGTTTCGAGCGTACCGGAATCAACCTCGTTCGAACCGACGAAGGCGACCTTTTCGGGCAGCTTCTCTTCGGAGGGCATGCGATTGACATAGACGAGCGGGATGCCGGCATCGGTGGCGAGCTTGGTCATCTGCGGGGTAGCATCGGTGTCGACCGGGTTGACGATGATGGCGTCGACCTTCTGGGCGATGAAGTTCTGGATCTGGCTGAGCTGCTTGTTGACGTCGTTCTGCCCGTCCTCGATCTGAAGGTTCACGCCGGACTTGGTCTTGGCATAGTCGGTCATGCCATTGCGCAGCACGGTGAGGAAGTTGTCGTCGAACTTGGCCATGCTGACGCCGATATTCTCGGCATAGGCCGTGCCGCACAGCAAGACCGTTGCGGCGAGCGCGAAAAGGGTCCGTTTCATCGTGTCTCCTCCCTGGGTCGGATGTCCGGCAGCACCCGTCATTTTCCGGATAATTCCCTTTCGGGGAATTGGTCGATCGTTCAAGCGTTTGCGGTTCGCCGGGATGGCCCGCAATCACAAAGACGCGTAGAAACAAAGAGCTGGAAAAGCGCGTCCACGGATGAACGCGCTTTGCCCTAGGAAACCAAGCCTGCCGCAATCAGCGCCATGCTCGCGGCAAGGCGAGCCTGGACCTGTTTGGCGTCCATCTGCTGGATGCTTTCGGCGAAAGGCTCGAAGGAGAGCGCACCGGCATAACCGCCAGCGCGCAACGCCTCGATCTGAGCGACATTGCCCAGACGATCATCCGCTCCCACGAGACCGCGATGGCTGTCCCGCATCTCCCCCACTGCCACGGACGCATCGTCCACGCCGGAGATATGAACCAGCCCTGTGCGGTCCGGGAACAACGCCGCCTCGCCCGCGAGATGATGATGGAAGGTATCATGCACCAATTTGAAGGTCCGCGCACCATCGACAGCATCGATGGCGGCAACGGCTTCCGACTTCAGGCGCAGGGAGCAGATCTCGAAACCCAAGGGCTCGACGAGGCCGGTCAGCCCGCGCCGAGACAGGATTGGCCCGAGTGCCTGCAACGCCTCGATCAACCGGGGCAGGCGCTCGTGATCGCCGCGCCCCTCGCCGTCGTTGCGCGGCACCAGCACGAGAGCCTTGGCGCCCGCACCGGCCGCATAATCGGCGAGTTCTTCGGCTTCCGACGCGCGTGCCGCGCCCCAATCGTTGAAACGCTGCAAGGCATTGATCGACAGGATTTCGACGCCGGCGCGCTGCGCCTCCTCCCTCACCGAGGCTGCCGGCGTTCCGTCGAGGATGGCGTTGCCGGTGAGGTCGTTGCGGATCTCGACCCTGTCGATCCCCAGATTGCGGGCAAGTGCGAAGAATTCGGCAGGCCGCAGCTTCGGTGCGGTCATATGGTTGAGAGCGAAGGGTTCGGCTCCGCTTGTCATGAAACACTCCTTGCAGGCGCAAGCGCCCTATTTCCAACCTCGCCGGCGCCGTTTGCGGCGCCATGTGCTCCGATACCGATCATCAAAAATAGAATGATTGGACCGTTTTTGAACTTAATTGGAATTAATATTCTATTTTTGCACTGCGCTGTCAAGTGCGCATTTCAGTCGCGCGCGGCCGCCAACGGGCCCGAGCGCGCGCCTTGCAAGATCAAGCAAGCACCGGCCTTCTCAGATATTTTCGGGAAGATAGAGATTGAAAGGCAGGAAGGTCTGTCCGGTTCCTTCCACGCTGCCGGCGAGGCAGGCCTGGGCCATGACGCGGACGAGCTCCACGGGCAGTTGCGGCAGCGGTGTCGCAATGACGAAGGAAATCACCTCTTCGCTCAAGGCAAGGCGCGAATCCGGTGTCAGTTCCGGGCAGACAGCCACCAGCCCCTTCGCCTTTTCCTCCCGCAAGGCGGCTATCACTCCCTCCATGCCGCCTCCGGCCACATAGAGACCGGCCAGGTCCGGATAGCGCCTGATGAGCCCGAAAGTCGCTTCATAGGCTATGCTCGACTCTTCCAGATTGACACGGCTGTCCAGCACCTCGAAATCCGGGGCATGTTCGCGGAAATAGCTGCGCAGCCCGATCTCGCGCAGTTCATGGCCATGGAAACGGTGACTGCCGAGAATGATGCCGATCTTGCCGGGCTGGCGAGCGGTGCGGGCGATGAGCCAGCCCGCGGTGCGCCCGGCCTTGCGGTTGTCGAGACCGACATAACCGGCGCGGTGTTCGGCGGCAAAATCGGACAGCAGCGCAAAGACGGGCACGTTGCGGGCCTTCAGTTCCGCCACCGCCACGGTAATCAGGGGATGGTCCACGGATACGACAGCAAGAGCCTGGCACCTCTCGCCGAGACTATGCATCCGCTCGGCCACGGCTGCCGGCGAGGTATCGCCATGGTGCTCGATCACAGCGGAGATGCGGAAGCCGGGCGCCGAAGCTGCGGCCTCCGCAATGGATTGAGCCAGCAGGCTGTAGAAAGGGGACGCGGATTTGAGCAACAGGAAACCCAAGCGCAGATGCGGCACTTCGCGATCGAGGCGTTGCTGGATCAGCCCGGCGGCGTAGTAGCCAAGCGTCTTGGCCGCCTCGGCTACGCGTCGGGCCGTTTCCGGCCGAACCGGAAGCCGGCCGTTCAGAACGCGGTCGACCGTTGCGGGGCTGACGCCCGCCTCCTTCGCGACATCCTGGATCGTCGGCCTGGCCATGGTGGCTCTGATGGAATTACATCATGATGATAGTTGTTTTGACGTGTTTTGATAGAAACTGTCAACGCCCCATTGAGCCCCGAACCGGTGCGACATAGCATCCGGATCAAGGATGAGGCCTGATCGGAACCAGGCCATAGCGTTTTGCGATTTGACGGTGTCAGCAGGAATCACAAAGACGCATCCAAACAAAGAGTTAGAGCAAATAGGCGTTCACACTTGAACGCGTTTTGCTCTAGATATAGGGAGCTCGCGATGAGGCCGACCCGGCGCGACTACAGTCTGATCGGGCGTGATGCCCAGGCCGCCGTCGAGAGCGGCCTCGCCGCTGCCGAATGGTATCGCTGCGACATTCCCCGCAAGCGCATGAAGGAGCTCATGCAGCGCAAGGACGGCCCGGCGATCCGAGACACCGCGCTTTGGCTGGCCGGGTTGCTCGCCAGCGGCCTCGCCGCCGGGCTGCTCTGGGGAAGCTGGTGGTGCCTGCCGTTCTTTGCGCTCTATGGCATTCTCTATGGTTCGGCCTCGGACTCGCGCTGGCACGAATGCGGGCACGGCACTGCTTTCCGTACGCGCTGGATGAACGACGTCGTCTATCACATCGCCTGCTTCATGATCATGCGCGAGCCGACGATCTGGCGCTGGAGCCACACGCGCCATCACACCGATACCATCATCGTGGGCCGCGACCCCGAGATCGCGGCAATGCGGCCGCCGGCAATCCTGCGCCTCATCTCCAATATCTTCGCGATCGCCTCGACCTGGGCCGCCCTCAAGGGTCTCGTGCTGCATGCCACCGGCCGGCTCAGTGAGGAGGAAGAGACCTTCGTGCCGGAGATGGAACGCAGCAAGGTCTATCTGGTCGCACGCATCTGGCTTGCCATTCTCGCCGCCACCATCGCCCTCTCGCTGGCGCTGCAGTCCTGGCTGCCGATGATGTTCGTGGGCGTCCTGCCCACCATGTATGGCGGCTGGCTGACCCTCTATTTCGGGCTGACACAGCATGCGGGCCTGGCCGAGAACGTGCTCGACCATCGTCTGAACTCCCGCACCGTCTACATGAACCCGTTCTTCCGCTTCGTGTATTGGAACATGAACTATCATGTCGAGCACCATATGTTCCCGATGGTGCCCTATCACGCACTGCCGGAACTGCATAAGGCCATGCTCGCCGACACACCGACGCCCTATCGCAGCACGATCCAGGCCTATCGGGAGATCATCCCGGCCCTGCGCCGCCAGATGAAGGATCCTGAATATTTCGTGCGCCGGATGCTGCCCGCGAGCGCCCGCCCCTATCGCCCCGATCTGCATGGCGAAGTGGTCATGCCCGACGATCCGCGCGCCCGCTTTGCCGGCCAGCATCACTGACAGACACAAGACGCAAAACCACATCGGGAGGAAAAAATGAGCAACTGGATCGATGCCTGCGATGCCGACGACATCGAGCAGGAAGACGTCCTGCGTTTCGATCATGCCGGTCGCACCTATGCACTCTATCGCAGCCCGGACGATGAATATTTCGCGACCGACGGGCTGTGCACCCACGAGCAGATCCACCTCGCCGACGGCCTGGTGATGGATGACATCATCGAATGCCCCAAGCATAATGGCCGCTTCAACTACAAGACCGGCGAGGCCAAGGGCGCTCCCGTGTGCATCAATTTGAAGACCTATGCCGTCCGGCTCGCCGACGGCAAGGTCCAGATCCAGCTGGGGTGATCCGATGCAGCCGGGCATGGTCATCGTCGGCGCCGGCGAGGCAGGCGCCAGAGCCGCCTTCGCTCTTCGCGAAAAGGGTTGGGCCGGCGCCATCACCCTGATCGGGGACGAGGTCCACGCCCCCTATGAGCGCCCGCCCCTGTCGAAGGCGACGCTGCTGGACGAAGCCGGTCCTTCCCCGCGTTATATCGTGGCGGAGGAGCGGTTCGAGGCCGAGGCCATCACCCACCTGGCCAAGCGCAGCGTGGTGGCGATCGATCGGGACCAGCGGCTGGTGCGGCTCGATGACGGCAATGCCCTTGCCTATGACAAGCTGCTGCTGGCCACCGGCGCGGCACCACGCCGGCTGCCACTGCCCGGCGCGAACCGGCCGGGATGCGTGACGCTGCGGCGCTTCGAGGATGCCCTGCATCTGAGGGAGCGCTTTCGCCCGGGCGCGGAGATCGCCATCATCGGCGGAGGCTTCATCGGATTGGAACTCGCGGCGAGCGCTCGCCAGCGCGGTGCGGCGGTGACCATCATCGAGGCCCTTCCGCGCCTGCTCAGCCGGGGGGTGCCGGCCGCTATCGCGGAAGTGGTGCAGGAGCGCCATCGCGCCGCCGGCTGTACCCTGCTGTGCGGCGAAGGCATCACCGCCATCGAGGAGGAACCCGATGGCCTCGCCGTCCGCCTCACCAGCGGCAAGCTGGTGCTCGCAGACCTCGTCGTTCTCGGCGTCGGCGCATCGCCCAGCACGGCGTTGGCGGAGGCCGCAGGCCTTGCCGTCGACAATGGCATCGCCGTCGATGCCAGGCTGCGCACGAGCGACGAAGCCATCTTCGCCGCCGGCGATTGCTGCTCCTTTCCCCTGCCCGTCTATGGCGGACGCCGGGTGCGCCTGGAATCCTGGCGTAATGCCCAGGAACAGGGTGCCCACGCCGCAAGCGCCATGCTGGGGGAGGACATCGCTTTCGACGCCGTTCCCTGGTTCTGGTCGGATCAGTATGACCTCTCCCTGCAGGTCGCCGGACTGGTGGACGAGGGGCGCCACACCATTCGCCGGGACGGGGCAGAAGGATCGTTCATCCTCTGCCATCTCGACGAGGACGGGCGTCTAGTCGCCGCCAGTGGCATCGGCGCCGGCAATACGATCGCCCGCGATATCCGGCTGTGCGAAATGCTGATCGCCAAGCGCGCTCATCCGGACAGGGGCAGGCTCGCAGACCCCAACACCCGCCTCAAATCCCTTCTCTCAGCCTAAGCCACCTTTGCGCCTCGACGACTCGATCGAGCCGCGGGGCACCCTGGAGACCGTCATGGCTCGCCTTCGCCCGACCGTTGCCGACCTGCTCGCCCTTCGCGGCAAGAAGCAGATCGCCAAACTGAGAGTCACCACGCTCGAGGAGGCGGAAGCCGCCGAACGCGCCGGCATCGGCATGCTCTCGGTTCCGCCCGCGCTGATCGCCGAGCCTGCTTTCCGCGACGCGGCACCGACGACCTTTGCAGTGACCGGGCTGGAATATGGCAACTACGTCACGGCAGAGGATTACCTGCGGGCCGCCTTCCTCGCCCGGCAGCAGAGTTCGGATGCCGTCTATTGCGCCGCCAGCCTAGCCACCATCCGGCGACTTCGCGACGAGAAGGCATCCCGGTGGTGAGCCATGTCGGCCTGATCCCCTCGCATCGGACCTGGACGGGCGGCTTCAAGGCGGTGGGCAAGACGTTCGAAACCGCCTGGCAGGTCTGGCAGCAGGCCAAGGCCCTCGAAGAGGCAGGCGCCTTCGCAGCGGAGATCGAAGTGGTGCCCGTGGAGGTCGCCACCGCGATCAGCCGGCGCACCAGCCTGTTCATGATCTCCATGGGCGCCGGCGGAGGGTGCGACGCACAATATCTGTTCGCCGATGACGTTCTAGGCGCCCATGGCGGGCATTATCCCCGTCACGCCAAGGTCTATCGCAATTTCCGTGGCGAATATGACCGCCTGCAGAAGGAACGCATTGCGGCCTTTTCCGAATACAATGCCGACGTCACCAATGGCGCTTTCCCGGCCCCGAACCAGGTCGTCGGTATTGCGGGCGATGAGTTCGCACGCTTCCTGAAGGCGCTCGATGCCGCCTGATCATCCCGGATGATCAGGCGATCGGCGGGGCCGACGCAATATCCTTGTCGAAGCAGCGATCGATCACGCGCTGGAGGTTCGCGGCGTGGCGGAAGCTGGGTTCGGCATTCTCGCCGCTCTGAACGGCCGCGATGAAGCGCTGGTAGTTGGTCTTCACTGGATCCGCATGCAGATCGCGCCAGGCCTGGCTGTGGATCCCGTCCCCGGTGCAGATGCGCAGGCTCGTATAGGGACCGTGATTGATCTCGATCGCGCCCTTGGTGCCGAACACGCTGAGCTTGAGCGTATTGGCATAGCCGGTCATGAAACGACTGGTGTGGATCACGCCCAGCGCCCCGTTCTCGAAGCGCACCGACATCACCGCGCTGTCATTGGCATCGAGCGGATAGTCGCCGATGCGGTCGCCGGGCGCCTTGTGGAAGGTCGCGAGCTGCGCCTGAAGCGCGACCGGCGTCATGCTCACCGCATAGCTGGCGAAATCCAGGATGTGGATGCCGACATCCCCCAGCACGCCCTTCGAACCATGCTCCTCGGACAGGCGCCAGAGCCAGCGCGGCTCGGTCGACCAGTCGCCCCAATGGTTGCCCACCAGCCAGCTCTGGCGATAGGAGGCCTCGACATGGCGAACCTCGCCGATCTCGCCGCGCGCGATGATGCCATGGGCCGCCTGCAGGGCCGGCACGTCACGATAGGACAGGTTGACCATGGCGATCAGACCGGCGGCCTCGGCCGCCGTCGCCATCTCATCGGCCTGTGGGAAGGTCTCGGCCAGCGGCTTCTCGCACAGGACATGCTTGCCGGCCAGGATCAGCTTCATCGTGGTGGGATGATGGAACCTGTCAGGCGTGACATTGGCGACGGCATCGAAGCCGCCCCAGGCGATGGCCTCGTCGAGATCGCCGAAGGAATGGGGAATGCCATGCTCGTCGCTGAACTGACGGGCCCTTGCCTCGTCGATGTCGACGCCCGCCACCACTTCGGCGTCGGGAGAAGCCTGGAAGTGCCGGGCGTGGTTGGCCGCCATATTGCCGGTGCCGAGCACGAGAATGCGGATCTTGGACATGAGGTGATCCTGGGATCGCAGGCTTCCAGCCTGCTTTTGGCTAAGCAGAACTTCCCGATGTGTCCGTTCGCGGGCAACATCGAAAAACCGTGCAAGTGTTTGAGATCTTGAAGATTCCGCCTGATCGAACCCTTGATTCGATCAGGCGGACTCCACTCAGGATCGGGAAAGTGACAATGCGGGAAGGGACGCCTGCAATCCCAGGACTAACGGAAGCCCTCTTCGCCATCCTGGTGGAGTCGCGGCCCTTTCACTTCCAGGGGGACCGGCGCCTTGTCATGCGGCGTGTTGGGGGCTTCGTTGACCCGCTTCCAAGCCGTTGCCGGATTGTAGGCCCACTTCACCGCGTTGCCGAGCACCTTGCGCACGGTGGCGTTGTGATAGGTCGGATAGGCCTCGTGGCCCGGGCGGAAATAGAAGATCTTGCCGGCACCGCGCTGATAGGTCAGTCCAGAACGGAAGACTTCACCACCTTCGAACCAGGAGATGAACAGCGTCTCCATCGGCTCGGGCACGGTAAAGGGCTCGCCATACATCTCCTCGTGCTCGATCTCGAAATATTCGGGCAGGCCTACGGCGATCGGATGGTTCTTGTTGAGCACCCACAGCCGCTCGACCTCGCCGGCCTCCCGCCAGGACAGGGCGCAGGGCGTGCCCATGAGTTGCTTGAAGATCTTGGAGAAATGGCCCGAATGCAGCACGATCAGGCCCATACCCTCCCAGACTCGCTCCTGCACGCGCTGGACGATCTCGTCCTTGACCTCGCCATGGGCGGTGTGGCCCCACCACAAGAGCACGTCGGTATTCTTCAGCTTCTCGACGGTCAGGCCATGCTCGGGCTCGTCGAGCGTCGCCGTGCCGACACTGATGCCACCGGCCTCCTCGAGTGCCGCCGCGACCTCGCCATGGATGCCCTTGGGATAGAGCTGGCGCACCAGGGCGTTGGTCTGCTCATGCCGGTTCTCGTTCCAGACGAGTGCGCGGATAGTCATCTCGGATTTCCTTTGCCGTGGACGGCGATTCAAAGCGCTTTAACAAAAATCTCTGCCACATCCGACGGGGCGATTGAAGCGGGTTGTGGACCTATTTTTTGGCCCGGCGAAAACCGCCGGAACCAATCCTTGTGGCACCCCAGGCGCCCCGTGACGAAAAGCCTTCCAGGTGCCTCGCCAAATGCGACGATGCAGGCCCCGTTCAGGCCGGCAGTCGCCGCAGAGCCGAACCATCCGCCTTGAAGACATGGGAAAGATCGCCGGGCACGCCGATATTCACCTTGGTCGCGGCAACCACCGGGGCGTCCCCGGCGTGACGCAGTGTCACCAGCCTGCCATCCGCCGTGCGCACATAGAGGAAGTGGCTTTCGCCCAGTTCCTCGACCACCTCGACATCGCCGGTGAACGAGGCCTCCCCGCCCGTCTCCTGCAGATGTTCGGGCCGGATTCCGAGCTTCACCTTGTCGCCGGCGCGCACGCCGTTGCCGTCGACCTTGGCGACCACGCTGCCCCCGCCCGGCAAAGCGACCTTCACACCGGAAGCGTCGGCAGCCTGGACTTCGGTATCGATGAAATTCATCTGCGGCGAGCCGATGAACCCGGCGACGAACAGATTATGCGGGTTGTGATAGAGCTCCAGCGGCGCGCCCACCTGCTCGACATTGCCGGCGTTCAGCACCACGATCTTGTCGGCCAGAGTCATGGCCTCCACCTGGTCATGGGTGACGTAGACCATGGTGGCGCCCATCTGCTTGTGCAGCTTGGCGATGGAAATGCGCATCTGCACGCGCAGCGCGGCATCGAGGTTGGAGAGCGGCTCGTCGAACAGGAAGACCTTGGG
This sequence comes from Labrys sp. (in: a-proteobacteria), assembly GCF_047605565.1. Taxonomy (NCBI): domain Bacteria; kingdom Pseudomonadati; phylum Pseudomonadota; class Alphaproteobacteria; order Hyphomicrobiales; family Xanthobacteraceae; genus Labrys; species Labrys sp. (in: a-proteobacteria). The sequence continues at coordinate 29,822 of NZ_JASGFM010000051.1, read as the reverse complement.
GTTGCGCACGATGGCGCGGCCGATGGCGACGCGCTGGCGCTGGCCGCCGGACAGTTGCTTGGGCAAGCGCTCCAGCAGCGGCGTCAGTTCCAGGATCTTCGCCGCCTCGCGCACCTTCTGGTCGATGGTCTGCGTATCGGTTTTCGCCAGTTCCAGGCCGAAGGCCATGTTCTGGTAGACGTTCATGTGCGGATAGAGCGCATAGGACTGGAACACCATCGAGATGCCGCGATCCTTGGGTGTCTTCTCGTTCACACGCTGCCCATCGATCAGGAGGTCGCCGGAGGTGATGTCCTCGAGGCCTGCGATCAGGCGCAGCAAGGTTGACTTGCCGCAACCCGACGGGCCGACGAAGACCACGAAATCCTTGTCCTCGATGTCCAGGTTGACGCCGTGCACGGTTTCGATCCGGCCGAAGGCCTTGCGGATGTTCTTGAGTGTGACACTGGCCATGTTGCTTAACCCTTCACGGCGCCGGCGGTGAGACCCGCCACGATCTTGCGTTGGAAGATGAGGACGAGAACGATGAGGGGCAGCGTCACGATGACCGATCCGGCCATGATGTTGCCCCAGGGCAGTTCCTGCTGGCTGGCGCCGCTCATCGAGGCGATCGCCACCGGTACGGTGCGGTTGTCGGGCGAGAAGGTCAGTGCGAACAGGAATTCGTTCCAGGCCGCGATGAAGGCGAGCAGGCCCGTCGTCACCATGGCCGGCCACATCAGCGGCATGAAGACGCGGCGCACCACCGTCCAGGGGCTGGCGCCGTCGACGAAGGCGGCCTCCTCCAGTTCCCGCGGCAGCTCTTTCATGAAGGTGGTGAGCACCCAGACGGTGAAGGGCAGCGTCAGTATCAGGTTGGAGAGCACCAGCGCCGGCATGGTGTTGTAGAGGCCGAAGGCGCGCACCACCTCATACATGCCCGAAAGCACCGCCACCTGCGGGAACATCGACACGGCGAGGATAGTCATCAGCAGGAGGCCCCTGCCCTTGAAATGCACCCGCCCCAGCGCATAGGCGGCCGTCACGCCCAGAAAGAGCGAGATCAGCACCACCGTGACGGCGACGACGATCGAGTTCCAGATGTTCCAGGCGAAGGGCTGCTGCTCGAACACGCCGACATAGTTGGAAAAATCCAGGCTGTCGGGCAGCAGCGAGGTCGAAAACAGCGCCTGTCCCGTCCGCATCGAGGTCAGGATGGCGTAGTAGAACGGGAAGACGGCGTAGAGGACGATGACGACGACCAGCGCCCAGAACCCGATGGGTTTGAGGATCTTGCTCATCTCGTTCCGTCCTCCGAAACACGCACCTTGCCCACGGTCATGGCCAGCACGGTGATGAGGCCGATCACCAGGAACAGCAGCGTCGCCGCCGCCGAACCGAGGCCCGTCTTGGCGAAATCGACCAGTTGCAGCCGGGCAAAGCCCGACATCGAGATGGTGTCGCGGCTGCCCGAGGTCAGCACATAGATCAGGTCGAAGATGCGCAGGGCATCGAGGGCGCGGAAGACCACCGCCACCATCAGGGCCGGACGGATCAGCGGCAGCGTCACCTTGAAGAACACCTTGACGGGGTGAATGCCGTCGACCTTGGCCGCCTCATAGCAATCGGAGGGCATCATCTGCAGCGCCGCCAGGATCAAGAGGGCCATGAAGGGCGTCGTCTTCCAGACGTCCACCATGATCACGGCCCACATCGCAGTCTGCGAATTGGCGGTCCAGGCGACCGGCTCGGAGATGATGTGCAGGCTGAGCAGGATGTGATTGAGGATGCCGAACTGGTCGTTGAGCATCCATAGCCACATCTTGGCCGAGACGATGGTGGGAATAGCCCAGGGAATCAGCACGGCGGCACGCACGATGGCGCGTCCCTTGAAATTGGCGTTCAGCACCAGCGCCACGATGGTGCCGAGCACCGTCTCCAGCGCGACCGAGACCAGCGAGAACCACACGGTGTTCCAGACCGAAAGCCACCAGACCTTGTTGGCGAGCAGGCCGATCCAGCGCCCATCGACATTGGCGAGATAGTTCGAAAAGCCGACGAGCTTGTAATTGCCCGGATTGGAGAGCTTGGCATCGGTAAAGCCAAACCAGATGGTACGCAGAAGCGGCCATCCGGCGACGATTGCCAGGACCACCAGCATGGGCAGCAGGAACAGCCATGCCGACCGAACCCGGGTCCTTGTCAGTTCTGATTGACTTGCCATCGGGGACTCCCAGAAGGAGGCAGGAAGAGTTGGCCGGCATCTCAGCCGCCACCCCAGTCACAATGCGGGAAATCCATACGCGGCCGGCCGCCGGCGAGGCCCCCGAAGCGCTTTGCGACTTGAGCGAGTCACCCCGCATCGCACAGACGCTCTCGCCAATCCGTCGGATTGGCTTGGAGACAAGGAGCTCGAGCAAACAGCCGTCCGGTCGTGAACGCGCTCTGCTCCCGGGATCAGGAACCAGGCTTCGGTCGATCAAGTCGCGAAGGATGAGAGAACGGCGGAAAGAGCGCCGCGAACCGGGGGGTTCGCGGCGCAGTCGGGGAGGATCCTACCAGCCCGAGCCCTTGATATTGGCGAGTTCGCCGTCAAGGTCCTCAAGGGCCTGTTCCGCCTTCGCCTTGCCGGACAACACGCTGGCAACCGCGTTCCAGAAGGCGTTCGAAACTTCGTTGTAATTCGCGCCGGTGATCTTGGAGGGACGGGCCACCGCGCTGGTGAAGGTCGCCTTCAAATCGCCGAAGAAGGGCACGGCCTTGAGCACGTCCGGGTCCTCATAGAGGCTGGCGATGGTCGGGTTGTAGCTGCCCTCGATGGCGCGGCGCTTCTGCTCTTCCTTGGAGGTCAGATAGACGGCGAGGTCGGCAGCAAGATCGGCCTTCTTGGAATATTTGGAGACGGCGAGCTGCCAGCCGCCGAGCGTGCCGGTATTCTTGCCGTCAGCACCGCCCTTGGGCAGGGCTACGACGCCGATCTTGCCCTTGACCGGGCTGTCCGCGCCATTGCCCAGCGACCAGGCATACGGCCAGTTGCGCATGAAGGCCGCATTGCCGGACTGGAACACGCCGCGCGCTTCCTCCTCGCCGTAATTGAGCACGCCGTCCGGCGAGATCTTGCCGATCCAGGAGGAAGCCAGCGTCACCGCCTCGGCCGCCTTGGGATTGTTGATGGTAATCTTGCCCTCGGCATCGACGATGGTGCCGCCGCCAAAGGAGTCGATCCACTCCAGCGCGTCGCAGGTCAGTCCCTCATAGGCCTTGCCCTGGAACACGAAGCCCCAGAACTTGTCGTTGCCGCCCTTGCGCTCGCCTTCCTGGACCTTGGCCGCGGCCTCTGTCATTTCCTGCCAGGTGGTCGGCGGCTTCAGCCCGTTCTTCTCCAGGAGATCCTTGCGATAATAGAGCACGCCGGCATCGGTGAACCACGGCATGGCGACGAGCTTGCCGCCCACGGTGTTGTTGTCGATGATCGCCGGGAAATGCTCCTTCTCGGCTCCCTTGGTGTAGGGCGCCAGATCGATGAAGTGATTGGCGAGAATGCCGGGCCAGATCACGTCGATCTGGAAGACGTCGATGTCGCTTGCGCCGGCCGACAGCAGTTGCTGATAGAGCGCCAGCCTTTCATTGGTATCGTTGGGTGTCGAGACGATCTTGACGGTATTGCCGGTCTTCTTGGCCCAGGCTTCCGCACCGCTCTTGCACAGCGCCAACTCCTGGCCGACTGCGCCGCAGGAAATCGCAACCTCGGTAGCGCTGGCAAAACTCGTGAGAGCGATAGAGGCAGTCGCGGCCAAGGCCCAACGCATGAACATGCGGTCTTCCTCCCTTTTATGCGCCATAGCTGCCTCCTCTATGGCAGGTCAGCATAGGCAACCGACATTTCCTCGTTCGAAGTCCCTTTTAGCAGAGCTTCTATAATCTACTTCAAAGCGCTTTGAATTCTAATTCCGACAAAAGTTTGCCTTTGTCAAGGCGACCTCGTGGCAAAACTGCGTAACAACTAAGGCGCAGGAACAGTTCCCCCAAAAGTAGCATCTTTCATTGAAACAATTTGATTGAAAATCAGAGCCGTTGATGCCTTTTGAGCGATTGAGTGAGAAACTTGTGAATTTCCTGGTAAATGTGGCGGCTGCGCTACCTATTTGACGGAAAAGAATTAAGCTGACTCAGAAAAAATAATAGAAAGCGTTAGTCCAAAGCGCTTTAATGAACAAATGCATTCTGGTCGCTGCTTGCGGTCGGGAGACTACCAGGAAGGGCATGCAGTATCGCGAGATATTTGCCGTGCCCGACGAGCGTTTCTCCCCGATCCCTGGCATGACAAGCTTGCCTCTGTTCATCGAGAGAAACGAGAAGGCCTGGAAGGAACGTTGCGGTGAACTTGAAGGAACTGTCACAGCATCTGGGCCTATCCCAGACGACTGTCAGCCGCGCGCTCAACGGCTTTCCGGAAGTTGGCGAGGCGACCCGCAAGCGTGTGCTGGAGGCGGCCGAGACCTTCCAATACCGCCCCAACGCCAGCGCCCGCAAACTCGCCACCGGCCGTGCGGGAGCGATCGGCATCGTGTTCTCGTCCGAGCGCAACATGCTGCTCGATCCGATCTTCACCGATTTTCTCGCCGGCGTCGCCACCCAGTGCTCTCGATCCGACAATGACGTGCTGGTCTCTTCCGCCCAGGGCGACGAGGCGGGCACTTATCGGCGCCTTGCCCGCGTGCGCTCGGTGGACGCCCTGTTGCTGTCCTCACCGACGATCGACGATCCGCGCATCGCGATGCTGCAACGGCTGGGCATGCCCCTGGTCGTGCATGGGCGCACGCAGACCGGCCTCAATTATCCCTATCTCGACATCGACAATGAAGGAGCCTTCCACAAGGCCACCACCTTGCTGATCGATCTGGGCCATCGCCGGATCGGGCTGCTCAACGAAAATCTGCGCTTCACCTTCGCCACGCATCGCTCGCAAGGCTGGCGCCGGGCGCTGACAGCTCGGGGCCTCGCCGCCCCTCCGGAACTCGAAGGCGGCGCCCGCATGACGGAAGAGAACGGCTATCGCATGGCGCGAGGCCTGTTCGAGCTATCAGACCCACCGACCGCCCTGCTCTGCTCGTCGATCTTCCTCGCTCTGGGGGCCATGCGGGCCGCCCGGGAAACAGGCCGGATCGTCGGAAAGAATCTGTCGCTGATCGCCCATGACGACGGCCTCGACGCCATCAGGCCGGAAACGCTGACGCCGGCCCTCACCACCACCTTCTCTTCCATCCATGCCGCCGGCGTCCGTGTCGCCGAGATCGCCATGGCCCTGGCCAACGGTGCCGATCCCACCGCCGCCGCGGAGATCTGGCCGGTCGATCTCGTCTTCCGCGGCTCTACTGTGCCCCCCGCACCCTGATTACTCGGCTGGCGCCGACACGGTGGCGCGATCGCGATAGAAGACGAACAATCCGCTGCCGATGATGATGCAATTGCCGATGAGGATCGGCAGTGTCGGCACATCGCGCCAGACGATCCAGCCCATCAGCGTCGCCCATACCATGGCCGAATATTGGAACGGAGCGAGCATCGCAGCCGGCGCCATGGCCAAGGCACGCGTGATGCAGATGAAGCAGACCATGGCAACGATGCCGACGAGGAACATCAGGACAAGATCGAACCAGCCCGGCGTGGCCCAGGCAAACGGTATCGTCGCCGCGCCGATGACACCCGCACCGGCAAACTGCCAGACCACGAGGGGAAGCCAATGCGTGCGCCGCAGGCGTCGCGTCACGGTAACCGCCAAGCCAAACATGATGGCGCCGACGAGAGCAATGGGCGAGGCCGAGGAGAACAGTTCCGCCGAGGGCTGCAGCGCCACCAGAACGCCGATGAAGCCCACGATCACAGCGCCCCAACGGAACGGCTCAACCCTTTCGCCGAGCAGCGGAACCGACAAGGCGGTAATGATCAGGGGTGCCGCCATGTAGAACGTCATGACATCGGCGAGCGGCATGCTGCGCGTGGCGAAATAGAAGCAGAAGGTATCGCCGGCCATGCACAGGATCCGCACGACCTGGAGCCGCCACTGGCCGAAATCGAAGAGATCGACCTTCAGGTGCCAGACCATCGGCACGAGGACGATGGCGGCGCCGACGGAGCGCAGCAGCAGCAACTGACCGACGGAATAGTCGGCGACCAGCCATTTGCCGAGGGCATCGTTCAAGGCGAAGAGGAACACGCCGATGAGATAGAGCGCGATGCCCATGCCGACACTTGTGGTCCCGATGCCGGCCCGGCGGAGGGTAGTCATTTCGGTCTCGTTTCCTGCCGGAGCGCCACGCGTTCAGCCATGAACGCGTTGTGCTCCAACTCCTTGGTTCAAGGCGTCTTTGCGGGTCTTGCCGAGTCCGTCAATTCGCAAAGCGTTCCAGGCGCGTGGCATGGTGTCTGATGCGGTCCGGGCGTCCGCCGGGCATCGCCCTCACCCAGCGGATCGCCATTTGTCGTACCAATATCGGCGGGCGGCGGAAAGAGGCAATCTTGCGCAGCATGCAGGGGCATCAGGCCGCAGCCATCTTCGCCGCCATGTCCGAAGCGAGCAGGCCGTCGAGCGCGACCTTGATCAGCGGGCGGCGCACACGCAGGGCGTTGAGGGCTGCGACCGGCCATTCGACATAGCAGGCACCCGGTTCGACCGTCACGGTGGCCGAAGCGGGCTGGCGGCGCAGGAAGCCGGCCTCGCCGATAAAGGACTGCGGCCCGACAACCAAGCTGCGCCCAGCCTTCATCACATGGGAGCTGCCGTCGAGCACATAATAGACCTTCTCGACCGTTTCCCCCTCGCGCAAGAGCGTGTGGTTGCCCTCGCTGCGTCGCCAATGACCGATCTTCATCAAGGAGCGGAACTCGCCCGGCGACAGGCCGCCGAGGGCGGCGAACAGCCGGCGCTCTTCGGCACTGAGACGAAACTGGGTGCGAGCAAAGACCAGCCTGGCCATCATCAGCAGATTCACGCCCAGATTGACCGCCGTCCAGAACAGCGCATCCCACAGCATGATCTCGGGCACGACCAGATAATAGAGGATGTAGAGCAGGGTCGAAACGACCAAGAGGGCGCGCAAGACCAGTTGGTCGCGACAGGTCAGCGCCGCGACGGCAATGAGGGCGGCGGCATGGATCAGGCCGAGCCGGACGATTTCGAAGAACATTTCAGCACCAGGACGGAAAGATCGGCTGGCGCATCACGTCGCCAACCACGGCGTCGACATGGTGCGTTTGCCGTCCAATTGCTGTGCGCCCTTGCACGGGTCAGCCGCTATGACCGAGGCCAGGCGCAACCAGCGCCTGGGCAAGGCCTGTCCTACGCCAAGCCGTGATCTGACTGCCCTGAGGCATTGGAGGGCACCTCCTCGCCACAACCCAGTTGAACCTCTTCCCATCCGGGATGCCGGCCTACAGCGTTCGGCCTTGCGTCGGCCGACATCCGTCTGGAGCGATCTCATCTCCCCATGCGTGCACCACCGACACAAGCGCGCAATGTCCCTGCAATAATAATCAGAAGTATAGATTTGTTGCCGGCTGCATTTTTTACCCAATGCCCTGCTCAGTTAGCACACAAATCTCTCTAACTCACCCCCAGGAAGAACACAATGTCGCCATTTTTTGTGATAGCAAGGGAGATAATCAAAGATATATTTAAAAATTTTGACAATATTATCTCATTTATTCTAATAATCCTGATGATAATTACGGCATTTTGGGCATCAATTTATGAGAAAATTAGTACGGACCGCTCCATCGCCCTTGCATCGCTGTCGATCCTGTTCGCGCTGCTGCTGTCCTACTATCGATTGAAGGAGCATGTCCGGCACAACCCAGGATCCTCCCTGCGCTACCTGCTTCCGCGCTTCCTTTTTGCACGGGCGAAGGGAGGCAGCCGGGCCGGCAGATGGTTTGCCAGGGCGCTGCTCTGGAGCATTTCAGCCGTGACGATCTATGTCGGAGTGCTGCTCTATTGGGGCAATTTCGGCACAGTGATTCGCGGACAGGTCTATCGTTCTGCCCAACTCGGCAGCGCCACGATGTCGATCAACGTCCAGCGCTACGGCATCAGGGCCATCATCAATCTGCGCGGCAGCAATCCGGGCCAGGACTGGTACGACCGGGAGGTGGCCGATGCGAAGGCACTCGGCATTCATCACATCGATTTCCGGATGTCGGCCAAGCGAGAACTAAGCCGGGAACAAGCCGAGCAGCTCATCGCCCTGATGGCACAGGCACCGAAGCCGTTGCTGATTCATTGCGCGTCCGGCGCCGATCGCACCGGCCTTGCCGCCGCTCTCTACGTCGCTGCGATCGCCAAGGCCGGCCGCGAAAAGGCGCATGCCCAGTTATCGCCCTTCTTCGGGCACCTGTCCCTGCCCTTCCTGCCAGGCTATGCGATGGACAGGACCTGGGAGGAGTTCGCCCAATGGCTGAACAAGGCCGGACACGAACCGCGCCCCGCGCTGGCCACGGCGAGCGGGGGCACCACCGACCGGCGCTGACTGGCAGCCACGGGACCAGCAAATTCCTGCGTGGAGGTCTGGTGGGCCCGGAGGGACTTGAACCCCCAACCAGACCGTTATGAGCGGCCGGCTCTAACCATTGAGCTACAGGCCCGGCTGTGCCAGACGCCGCATCTATAGGCAGAGTCTCGCCCAGGTTCAATCGGCATCCGCAATTGCGATGACCGCCGCAAGCCCGTCATCATCCCGCCGCCTTCGATTGCAAGGTTCCGACCGCAATTTTCTTCACTGGAGTTCACCGATGCTACCGTCTTTCGTCGCCCGCCCCGCCCTCGCCGCCCTGCTGCTGGCCGGAGCGCTCGGCGCCGCTCAAGCCGAGGATTTCAAGCGCGTGGTCGCCATCAACGGGGAGGCGACGGTCGGCGCCAAGCCTGACCTGGCCTATGTCAGCATCGGCGTACAGAGTGCGGGCAAGGTGGCACGCGACGTGCTGACCGCCAATTCCAAGGCAACCGGTGAGGTCCTCGCCGCACTCAAGGCAGCCGGCATCGATGCCAAGGACTTGCAGACCTCGGGCTTCAGCGTGCAGCCGGCGAGCCCCCAGAACAGCAAGTTCTCGTCAAGTTCCGAGGATGGCCCGACCATTGCAGGCTACACCGTCTCCAACACCGTAAACGTGACGCTACGCGACCTGCCCAAGCTCGGCGACATCCTCGACAAGGCTGTCAGCGCCGGCGCCAACAGCATCGAGGGCATCCAGTTCATCGTCTCCAACCAGTCGGTGCTGCTGGATGGCGCCCGCAAGACCGCCCTGGACGATGCGAGGCGCAAGGCCGAGATCTATGCCAAGGCCTCCGGCCTGCGCCTGGGCAAGCTGGTGGATCTGAGCGAGAATACCGGCCCGATCGGCGGCGGTCTCTATCGCGCCAAGGCGGTGCAGGATTCGGTGCCGATCGAGTCCGGCGAGAGCACGCTGAACGTCACCGTATCCGCGCGTTTTGAGCTGGAAGACTGATCCCTCATACCTCCTCCCAGTATCGGACAAGATTCCACGGGCCGGCAGTGCATCTGCTGCAATGCTGGCCCGGCAGATTTTCCGCACACGCAAGTTTGTTTCACGCAGCAAGGTCGATTGGGTAACAAAGATGCTTGCTTGACTGTTCTCCCCGGTTTAGGACGGCGTAACCGCTGTTAATCGGAAAGCTTATCGTGCGCGCACGCCTTGATGCTGTTGACTGGAAAATCCTGCAGGAACTACAGGCCGATGGCCGCATGACCAATGTGGAACTGGCCAAGCGCGTCGGCATTTCAGCGCCTCCCTGCCTGCGGCGCGTGCGGGCCCTCGAAGATGCCGGCGTGATCAAGGGCTATCGTACCCTGCTCGACGAGGCCTCGCTCGGCTACGAGATCACCATCTTCGCCATGGTCAACCTGACTTCGCAGGCGGGGGCGGATCTGCAGTCCTTCGAAACCTATGTGAAGAATCAGCCCTTGGTGCGCGAATGCTGGATGCTGTCCGGTGACGTCGACTTCGTGCTCAAATGCGTGGCGAAGGACTTGCGCTCCTTCCAAGCCTTCGTGGCCGAGCTGACGGCCGGGCCAGCCGTGCGCAACGTCAAGACGGCGCTGACTCTGCGTTCCATCAAGGACGATCCGATCGTCCCCCTCGAACTCGACGTGAGCGAAGGGGCCTAAACCAGCTTACTCAGCAGCCAATGTGCGTAGCTGGACGCCAGCCAATCATAGCGGCGCGGCGTCGGGTCGGGCACTTCAGGAGCGGCATCCACCGAGCTCGTGGTGGCAAAGAGCGGGAAGCTCTTGATCACGCCGCCCGATGACGACAAGAGCGTGACACGGCCATCGAGCGTGTCGACGCTGTCGAAGCTGATCAGGCCGCCATCCGAATCCACGGGAAAACTGATGTCGGTAAGCGCCACCGACAATGTCGCGCCGCCCTTTGCACCGGGCTGGTAGCGCGAGCCGAGCTGCCGGACGAGATTGCGCTGCAGAAAAGGCGGCATGCGCTGGAGCCAGAGATTGCCGCTCCCGCTGACCTGCACCCGGCGGATGACCGGAATGGCCGGATTGTCGGCGTAGGAAGTGGCGCAACCGGTGAGCAGCAGACCGGCAACCATGGCCAGGAAGCTTCTGCGCCCGACACGTCCCGAAGTCATGATAGCCTCCTGCTCACGATATTCACTGTCTATAGAATGCGTCGCGCCGCCAATCGAAGCAAATTCGCGCGACCACACAGCAAAACGCCGCATCCGGTGGGATGCGGCGCATTGTGTCGACAGGGTCTGAGATCGGCAGGCGGCTCAGCGCCAGGCGACGTTGGCGATCTCATAGGCCTTGGGGCCCTTGGGCGTGTTGACCTCGACGGAAACGCCGATCTTCTTGCCCACCAGTGCGCGGGCAAGCGGCGAGCCGATCGAGATCTTGCCGGAGCGCACATCGGCTTCGCTCTCGCCGACGATCTGATAGGTCTTCTCTTCCTCGGTGTCCTCGTCGATCAGCGTGACATGAGCCCCGAATTTGACGGTGTCGCCGGACAGCTTGGTAATGTCGATTACCTCGGCGCGCGACAGGATGTCCTCGAGCTCGGCGACGCGGCCTTCATTGTGGCCTTGGGCTTCCTTGGCCGCATGATATTCGGCGTTCTCGGAAAGGTCGCCATGGGAACGGGCCTCGGAAATCGCCGCAATGATGCGCGGCCGTTCGATCTGCTGCCGTTCCCTCAATTCTGCCTCGAGCGCGGCATGGCCTGCCGGCGTCATCGGGATCTTGTCCATAGCTTCGTCTTCTCTTTCCAAACGCAAAAAAGATACGCGCCGGACGGACTTCCCCGGCGCGGCTGACATATCGAATTTGCAATATTACGGTACCCTCGCCCCGATGGGCGAAGGCGCCTCCTTCAGAAGTAGGATTGCAGCGCCCGCACTTCCAGATCTCCGCCCTTATTGGCCTTGATCCCCTGCGCAGCCGCCACCGCTCCGAAGAGAGTGGTGTAATATGGGACTTTATGCAAGAGGGCGGCGCGTCGCAAGGAACGCGAATCCGCCAGCGCCTGGGCTCCCTCCGTGGTGTTGAACACGAGCTGGACGCTGCCATTCTTGATGGCGTCCACGATGTGCGGACGCCCTTCCAAGACCTTGTTGATCCGCGTGGCCTCGACGCCGTGGCCGGCCAGGAACTGCTGCGTACCATCGGTGGCGACGATCGTGAAACCCAGATCGGCAAGCAGCCGCATCGAATCGAGAATGCGCGGCTTGTCGCTCTCCTTCACCGACACGAACACCGTGCCGCCGGAGGGAACGGTGACACCGGCGCCGAGCTGGCTCTTGGCGAAGGCCACGGCATAGTCCCGGTCGAGACCGATGACCTCGCCGGTCGAACGCATCTCGGGTCCCAGCACGGTGTCGACTCCCGGGAAGCGCGCGAAGGGATGCACGACTTCCTTGACCGCGATGTGATCGAGCTTCTTCGCCGTCAGGTTGAAGGAAGCCAGGCTCTCGCCGGCCATGACGCGAGCGGCAATCTTGGCGATCGGCTCGCCGATCACCTTGGCCACGAAGGGCACCGTGCGCGAGGCGCGCGGATTGACTTCGAGCACGTAGATCAAGCCGTCCTTGATGGCGTATTGCACATTCATCAGGCCGCCGACATCGAGGGCCAGGGCCATCGCCTTGGACTGGCGCTCCAATTCGGCCAGGATCTCGGGGCTCAGCGAGCGCGGCGGCAGCGAGCAGGCCGAATCGCCGGAATGGATGCCGGCTTCCTCGATATGCTCCATGATGCCGGCGACGAAGACGTCCTTGCCATCGGCCAGGACGTCGACATCGACCTCGACGGCATCGGAGAGATAGCGGTCGAACAGCAGCGGGTTCTTGCCCAGCAGCGTATTGATCTGGCCGGTCTTGTCGTTGGGATAACGCGTCTTGATCTCGGGCGGCACCATCTGCGGCAAGGTACCGAGCAGATAGTCGTCGAAGGCGACCTCGTCGCGGATGATCGCCATGGCGCGCCCGCCCAGCACATAGGAGGGGCGCACCACCAGCGGCAGGCCGAGATCGGCAACGACCAGGCGGGCCTGCTCGACCGAATAGGCGATGCCGTTCTTGGGCTGGCGCAGGCCGAGCTTGTCGAGCAGGCGCTTGAAGCGGTCGCGGTCCTCGGCGAGGTCGATGGCGTCGGGCGTGGTGCCGAGGATGGGAATGCCGGCCTCCTCCAGGGCAGCCGCCAGCTTCAGCGGCGTCTGGCCGCCGAACTGCACGATGACGCCGTGCAGCGTGCCCTTCGCGCGTTCGCGGTCGAGGATCTCGATCACGTCCTCGGCGGTCAGCGGCTCGAAATACAGCCGGTCCGAGGTGTCGTAGTCGGTGGAGACCGTCTCCGGGTTGCAGTTGACCATGATGGTCTCGAACCCGTCCTCGCGCAGCGCCAGCGCGGCGTGCACGCAGCAATAGTCGAACTCGATGCCCTGGCCGATGCGATTGGGACCGCCGCCGAGGATGACGACCTTCTTACGGTCGGACGGGTCGGCCTCGTCGGCCGGCGCGCCGACGAAGGGCGGCGCATAGGTCGAATACATATAGGCGGTGGGCGAGGCGAATTCGGCGGCGCAGGTGTCGATGCGCTTGAAGACGGGGTGCACCTCGAGTTCGGCGCGCCGGTTCTTGACCGTTCCTTCCGGAACGCCTGCGAGCGCATCGAGGCGCCGATCGGCAAAGCCCATCGCCTTGAGGGAGCGCAGGGCGCCCGGCGTCTTGGGCAGGCCGATCTCGCGCACCTTCTGCTCGGTCTCGACGATGCCGCGGATCTGGGCCAGGAACCAGGGGTCGACCTTGCACACGCCGTGGATCTCGGTGTCGGACAGGCCAAGGCGCATGGCCTGGGCGATGTTGAGCAGGCGGTCAGGCGTCGGCTTGCCGAGCGCAGCGCGGATGGCATTCTTGTCGTCGCCCTGGCCAAGGCCCTCGATCTCGATCTCATCGAGGCCGTTGAGGCCGGTTTCGAGCGAGCGCAGCGCCTTTTGCAGGCTTTCCTGGAAGGTGCGGCCGATGGCCATCGCCTCGCCGACCGACTTCATCGCGGTGGAGAGGATCGGCTCGGCGCCCGGGAACTTCTCGAAGGCGAAGCGCGGGATCTTGGTGACGACGTAGTCGATCGTCGGCTCGAAGGAGGCCGGGGTCGCGCCACCGGTGATGTCGTTCTCGATCTCGTCGAGCGTATAGCCGACGGCGAGCTTGGCAGCGACCTTGGCGATCGGGAAACCCGTGGCCTTGGAAGCCAGCGCCGAGGAACGGGACACGCGCGGATTCATCTCGATGACGACGAGGCGGCCCGTGGCCGGATCGACGGCGAACTGCACGTTGGAGCCGCCGGTCTCGACCCCGATCTCGCGCAGCACCGCGATCGAGGCGTTGCGCATGATCTGGTATTCCTTGTCCGTCAGCGTCAGCGCCGGCGCGACGGTGATGGAATCGCCGGTATGCACACCCATCGGATCGATATTCTCGATCGAGCAGACGATGATGGCATTGTCCGCCTTGTCGCGGACGACCTCCATCTCGAATTCCTTCCAGCCGAGCACGCTCTCCTCGACCAGGACCTGGGTGGTCGGCGAGGCGTCGAGGCCGCGCTCGATGATGTCGATGAATTCGGCCTTGTTGTAGGCGATGCCGCCGCCCGTGCCGCCCAGCGTGAAGGAGGGCCGGATGATCGCGGGCAGGCCGATATAGTCCAGCGCCTCCAACGCCTCGGAGAGGCTGTGGGCCAGGCGCGAACGCGGCGTCTCCAGGCCGATCTTGGTCATCGCCTCGCGGAAGCGCTCGCGATCCTCGGCCTTGTCGATGGCGTCGGCGTCGGCACCGATCATCTCGACGCCGAACTTCTCCAAGACGCCCATCTCGGCAAGCTTCAGCGCGGTGTTGAGTGCCGTCTGGCCACCCATGGTCGGCAAGAGCGCGTCGGGGCGCTCCTTTTCGATGATCTTGGCGACGATCTCGGGCGTGATAGGCTCGACATAGGTCGCATCCGCCAGGTCCGGATCGGTCATGATCGTGGCCGGGTTGGAATTGACCAGGATGACGCGATAGCCCTCCTCGCGCAGGGCCTTGACGGCTTGCGTACCCGAATAGTCGAATTCGCAGGCTTGGCCGATGACGATCGGGCCGGCGCCGATGATCAGGATGGAGGAAATATCGCTACGTTTTGGCATCGCTCGTCCGATTTGGGAGGGCCGGCATGAAAAAGCCGCGGAGGGAACTCCACGGCCAAGAATTCATGGCTCCAGCCTGACTCAATCGGCCCGAACGCGGTTCGGACCGATTGAGTCAGGCTGCGGCGGATCGAGCGGACCGACTAAACCATTTTGGCGTCTTGCGAAAGGGGCCGTTTGCGGACTGTTGCGGAAAGTGACGGTTGCAAGAGGAAATCCAAGGTTCGACCCGCCCTTACAGCGGCTTTTGCGACGTGCATTTCGCCGTCTGGCCGCTCGGCATGCGCAGGATATAGACATACAGCTTGTCGCGCGGACCGAAGTCCATGACATAGCTATCGATCACCTTGCCCCCGCGCTGGGTCAGGGAGTGGCAGGATTCTTCCGCCTGCGCCGCCGGAGGCATCCCCAGCACCACTGCGGCAAGGAGTAGGCGAATCAAGGTCCAGGCCATCGGCCCTCCTTTCGGGATGGGATCGTGTTCGGGATCATAAGCGATGATGACGCGACGTCATTCTGAAAAACGGCCCCATTTCGCCATCATCCCCCTCACACCGGTGACTGCCACGTTCCAGTTGTGGAGATTTTGCATGATCGGGCCGCGATTTACCCTGCTTGCCTGCTCCCTGGCATTGGTGGCCTGCCGTCCCGCAGGATGACCCGCCTTGGACCGGTCCAGCATGACAGGCGTGCTTCTCGACGAAGGCTGTCCTGTCGCTGGAGCACAGATCCGGGTGACCAATTCGCATCGGCCAAGCCGCTCGTCATTCACCAGCACCGACCAGCAGGGACGCTTCTCGCTCAGAACCGGCGAAGCCAGGGCAACCGGTCAAGGCACTGAACTGCAGGTAAGGCCGAGGTAGATCCTGGGGAGCGCGGTCGCCTTGCAGGAGGTGGAGAGCGGATACGATGTCCTGCCCTCAGCGCGCCTGCGCCAACACGAAGCGCCGGAAGGCCGCCACTTTGGCCAACGCCAGGGCGCCCGGCGGATAGGCAAGATAGTAGCCATACCCCAATGTGACCTGCCGATCGAACAGCGCTACCAGGCGTCCCTGGCGGATCAGGCCTTCGACCACGCTGCCGACGACCAAGCCCACCCCCTGCCCTGCGAGCGCCAGTTCGATCAGCACGTTCTCGTCGTCGAAGGTCGGTCCGGACTGCGCCAAAGCCGGATCGAGATGCGCAACAGCCAGCCATTCCCGCCAATCGCTGCGGTCCTGGTCATGCAGCAATCGCGCCCGGGCAAGGTCCGCCGGCTCGACGAGACGCAAGCGCTCGACATAATCCGGCGCAGCCACCGGTAGCGTGACGGAGGGACCGATCAAGTCCGCCGTCAGGCCAGGCCATTTGCCGAGGCCGCCCCGGATGGCAAGGTCGATCCCCTCGGCCACGATATCCAGCGGCGTCTCGGTATGACGCACCGAAACCTCGATGTCCGGGTGGAGCTCGGCAAAACGCGGCAGGCGCGGTGCCAGCCAGCGGGCGCCGAAGGAGGGTGTGGTGGTGATCGAGAGCAGGCTCTGCGCGCGCCTGATGCCGGCAACCGCCCGCTCGAGTTCACCGAAGGCCGCGACGGCGGCCGGCAGCAATTGCTGTCCGGCGGCGGTGAGTTGCAGACTGCGGGTGGTACGCTGGAACAGCTTCGCGCCGAGTTGGTCTTCAAGCACCCGGATCTGATGCGACACGGCGGCCTGGGTGACGTTGAGCGTCTGAGCGGCGCGCGTGAAGCTGAGCGCCCTGCCCGCCACGGCAAACACGCGCAAAGCCGGAAGGGAGGGCAGCGTCTCCATGCATTTCACTCACAAGTAAAACTCATGAGTGAGGCACTATATTCAAGCCGAACTCGTTTGTCGAATGCCAGAATTTTCCGGACAATAAGCGCTATTCCACCGGATTTTCACAACCGGCGAGGAGGCGTTCATCATGATTGATTCTTATCTGACTGCAGGCCTGACTAGGGGCCTTAGCCTTGCTCTGTCGCCACAAACAACGCTGCATGGTGAGGGCCGGCTGGCCCATCGAGAAGCAAGCGAACCGCCCAGGCGAACGAAAGCCCCGCTCATGGCGCGCCTCCCCAGGTTCATGACCTTGGCCCGCGCCGAACCGCTGCCGTCATGCCCGGACACCGCGAAGGCCGCCAGCCTTCACGGCTGAAGGCCGGCCGTCGATAATGGCCGGCCGGGAGCGTCGAGGAGAAAAGAAGAGGGTCTTACCGGCAGCTCTTCCAGCGGCCGAGATCCATGTGGAAATGGTCCTCATGGTAGCCATCCGAGCCAGGGCCTAGCACGACCTGGAACACGCCGCAGGTCACGCCATGCACCTGCTTCAGGAAGGCAGCCTTGGCGCCCCCGCCCTTGAAATCATGGCGGACAGTGATTTCCTTGCCACTGGCCGTGATATAGCCGGAAATATCGATGGCATTGCCCTTGGCGTGCTCGGAGAGCTTGGCGCCACGAATATTGTTCATGCCACGGCAGACATAGGACGCAGCAACCTTGATGGCGACGACATTCTCGCCGAGATATTGCTTGGCGGCGGCCTGCATGCCCGCTTCCCAGCGCACCAGCCCATTGACCATGGCGTAGTCGACGGTCGCGGCCGGCACCAGTGTGGTGCGGCTGCTCGGCCCCAGCGCCATCAGGCGATAGGGCTGTGCAACACTGCAGGCCCCCTTCACAATTGCCGCTTCCGGCACGGCGCGCGCCAGGTTGCTGATGGCGATGCCCGCCCCCGGCATGCCGCCGAGCATGGCGACTTTGGTCTCCGGCGGCGGCGCATTGACGCCTGGATTGGTGGTCATGCGGTCATCGATACCACCGGGCCGGCGTACGGGCAGCGGCACGAAGGCATGTGACAAGGTCCCTGGCGGCAAGGCTGCGTCGGGCTTGGCATTCGGCGTGGCATCGGCCTGGGTCGATGCTCCATCGGGCTCCGGCCCTGCCATGTCGATATCGGTATCCGGACGCTCCGGCGGCAAGGGCGTGTCGGCGGCATAGGCCGACACCACGGGAGAGTCATTCGGGCGCGGACGCTCCGGCGGAGTGGGTACGCCGCCATGCACGATGAGGTCCGGCAGGCCCTCCAACCCGGTCGAAGCCCGGATGGCCCGCATCTGATTGGGCTTGGGCCTGAGGGGCGGCAACGGCTTGGCGTTCGCCGCGGCGATGCTCTTCTGAAAGTAATCCGGCAGAGGAACCAGAGCCCCGTCTGCCGATTGCGCCGACGCAGTGGCGCAAGAAACCACCAGGAAGAGACAGGCGACGCTTGCTCGCATGCACACTGCTCCGATTGCGATCAGGCGTTGTGTTGCGCAACTGCGGCAACACCATGGCGAGACGCCATGTTTTCGACAAACCGCTTAAAGAGGTAGTGGCTATCCTGTGGACCAGGTGACGCCTCGGGATGGTGCTGCACCGAGAACACCGGCTTGCCTGTGACGGCGATGCCGCAATTGGAACCGTCGAACAGCGAGGCATGGGTTTCGATCACGCCGGCCGGCAGGCTGTCGCGATCCAGCGCAAAGCCGTGGTTCATCGAGACGATCTCGACCTTGCCGGTGGTGAAATCCTTGACCGGGTGGTTGGCCCCGTGATGACCCTGCTTCATCTTGGCCGTGCGGGCACCGAGCGCGAGGCCGAGCATTTGGTGGCCGAGGCAGATGCCGAAGATCGGAATGTCCTTTTCGAGCAGCGTCTTGATCGCCGGCACCGCATATTCGCCGGTGGCGGCCGGATCGCCCGGGCCGTTGGAGAGAAAAATGCCATCCGGCTGCAGAGCGATGATCTCCTCGGCCGGGGTGGTGGCCGGAACCACGGTGACGGCGCAGCCGGCCGCGGCCAGCAGGCGCAGGATGTTGCGCTTCACGCCATAATCGATGGCGACGACTTTGTATTGCGGAGCGTCCTGCTTGCCGAAGCCCTGCGACCATTCCCAGGTGGTCTGGTCCCAGTCGAAACGCTGGGCCGTGGTCACCGGCGGCACCAGGTCGAGACCGTCCATCGAGGGCAGGCCGGCGGCCTCGCGCTTCAGGGCTTCGACGTCGAAATTACCGTCGGGATCGAAGGCAAGCACGGCATTGGGCATGCCGCCCTCGCGGATACGGGCCGTCAGCGCCCTGGTATCGATGCCGGCAATGCCGGCGATGTTGCGGGCCTTGAGCCAGGCATCGAGATGGCGACTGGCGCGGTAATTGGCAGGCTCGGTGATCGGCGCATGCAGCACCACGCCCCTCACCCCGGAGGAAGAGGCCATGTTGACCGTCTCGATGTCCTCGTCATTGACGCCGACATTGCCGATATGGGGGAAGGTGAAGGTGATGATCTGCCCGGCATAGGACGGGTCGGTGAGGATTTCCTCATAGCCGGTCATCGCGGTGTTGAAGCACAATTCACCCGCCGCCTTCGTCACGGCGCCGAGCCCGGTGCCCTCGATCACGGTGCCGTCTGCGAGGACCAGGAGCGCGGTTGCCTTGGGTTCCGCCCAGCCATTTTCCATCTGTCTAGTCCTTGCGCTCGCTTGTGTGACGGTCATTTTCATCTTAAGTGCCGGATGAATGGCGGCGGCATACTCGGCTCCGCCCGGCAGTCGCGGCGGAAAGTAGGGGGCGGACGGCTTGCCGTCAACCCTTGGACACACTCGAAATCATCAGCATTTTCAATGATTTGAGGTGATACCACCAAATATTTCGCTGCCACGTGCCGCTCGGTGAACAATTTTGATTCCAAGAAAGGTAGGGCATCATGTCTCTGCGTGACGATTTCACCACCGCCGTCAAGGACGCCATGAAGAGCGGCGACAAGGCTCGCCTGTCGGTCGTGCGTATGATCCAGGCCGGGCTGAAGGATCGTGACATCGCCGCTCGTGGCGGCGAGCATGACGGCAAGATCCCGGAAGCCGAGATCCTGTCGATGCTGCAGAAGATGATCAAGCAGGCCCACGAAACGCTGGAGACCGCCGTAAAGGCCGGCCGCGACGAAATGGCGGCAGCCAGCAAGGCCGAGATCGAGACGCTCTCCTCCTTCCTGCCCAAGCAGATGGACGTGGCCGAGACCAAGGCCGCCATCGCCGCCGTCGTGGGCGAAATCGGCGCTGCCGGCGTCAAGGACATGGGCAAGGTCATGGCCGTGCTCAAGGAGCGCTTCGCCGGCCAGATGGATTTCGGCAAGACCAGTCCGCTGGTCAAGGAAGCGCTCGGCGGTTAAGGACGTCGAAACTCTGGACTTTTCCGAGACCGATGCGCCCGCTAGATTGCCGGCCGCTGCAACGATGAGGCCGGCATGGCGCCTTCACCACGCTTCCTGGTTCGGTTTTCGGTGATCCTGCTTGCCCTGGCCGGCTTGGCGTCCTGCGCCGACCGGCCCGGTGCGTTGATGCTGCATCCGGTCTCGGCATCGGCCGGTATCGGCACGCCCGTCAACATCCTGGTCGCCACCACCCGCCAGCGCTCCGAGACCGACAAGCGCGACTTCACCGCCAAGCGCAATTTCGGGCTGAGCTATGAGGCCTACACGATCTCGGTGCCACCCAACCATGCCGTCGGCAATATCGAATGGCCGAAGAAACCTCCCGGCAATCCGGCCGTCAACTTCGTGGTGACCAACTCGGCTCCCCTCGACCAGGCTCGCTTCGATGCGGCGGTGGTGAAGGACACCAAGGGCACCGGCGAAGTCATCGTCTTCGTGCACGGCTATAACACCAACTACCAGGAAGCCGTCTATCGGGTTGCCCAACTCGAGAAGGACAGCGGCTTCCCCGGTGCCGTGGTCGCCTTCGCCTGGCCCTCGCTCGGGACCTTGACCGGCTATGTCGCCGATCGCGAGAGCACCACCTATTCGCGCGATTATCTGGAGACCACCCTGAACGGCCTCGCCCGCACGCCAGGGGTGCGGCGCATCCACATCATCGCACATTCGATGGGCAACTGGCTGGCCGTGGAAACCCTCCGCCAAGCCAGGATCCGCGGCAACTCGGCCTTCCTGCCCAAGCTCGGCGAAGTCTTCCTGATGTCGCCGGATATCGACATCGACGTCTTCCGCACCCAGCTCGACACCATCGGCAAGCTGAATCAACCCATCACCGTCGCGATTTCGCGCGATGACCGGGCCCTCGGCTTTTCGCAGCGGCTGGCGGGCGACGTACCGCGCGTCGGCAATGTCCTGATCGACAACAAGAAGGCCCAGGAGGCCATTGCCCATTACGGCCTGCGGGTCATCGACATGTCGGACGCCAAGAGCCTGGATTCGATGAATCACAGCAAGTTCGTCGGGCTGCTGCCTTCCCTGAATCAGATGGCCAAGAATGATGCGGCGGCTGCGCGCGGCAATCCGATCTCCCGAACCGGGCTGTTCGTCGTCAACACGGCCGGCACCCTGCTCCAAACCCCCTTGCGTCTGGGCGAAGCCATCGTCGGGCAGTGAGATTCAAGATTTTCGGAAGCTGGCGGCGGTGGCCGAGATGCCCTGTTCGAGCGGCATCGGCCGGAAGCCGAAATAGCGCTCGAAACTGCTGCCATCGACCAGGAACGGACGGTCGTGCTGATAGGACGTCTCGGTCCACTCCCCGAGAAAGGGCACGAACCGGCCCATCACTTTCTGCAGCCAGCCCGGAAGCGCCTGCAAGCGCGGCTTCACGCCGAGCGCGGCGGCGGCCATGCCGATCACCGCGCGCGGGGTGCGCGCCGGAGCGCAGGGCATGATCCAGGCCCGGCCATAGGCGTCATCCGCCGCATCGGCGAGCAGGATCGCCGCCGTAGCGACATCCGGCGCATAGGCGAAGGCGTGCGGCTCGTCTGCGGCGATGCCCAGCTGTGCGGCGCGGCCGGCGGCCAGACGACCGATGGCCTCCTGGCCGAGTACCGACAACACCACACCGGGACCGTAGAAATCGGTCACCCGCAAGGCCGCGGTCTTCACCGCGCTCATTGCCTGCCACTGTCGTGTAATGGCGGCGCGCACCCTGCCCTTGCGGCCCGGGGCATCGAGGGGGGTGTTCTCGTGGAGCGGCCCGCGCTGGGGACCGTGCATATAGAGGTCGTCGACAAAGACCAGACGCGCGCCGTTCGCCTCGCAGGCTGCCAGCATATTGGTCATCAGCCGGGGCCAGTCCCTCTCCCAGATGGCCGCGTCATAGGCGAGGCCGATGGTGCAGATCAGCACATCGCGCCCCCGAAGCGCGGCAGTCAGGCTGGCTCGGTCGAGAGCATCGCAGGCTCGAAACCGTGCGCCGGACGGCAGATTGGCGGGCTCGCGTCGCTGGGCGACAAGCGCCTCGCGTCCCGCATCCGACAGCTGGCGTGCAACGGCGCGGCCGATGGGCCCGTAGCCCAGGATCATGATCTTGGCAGGCATGGTGCGTTCTCCTTGATGAGGAGATGCTAGCAACGGCTATACCATAATTCCAATGCATGCTTTATATCCAATATATGCGTGACATGCATTTGAAGGCGATCGATCTCAACCTGCTGACAGCCCTCGGCGCCCTGCTCTCCCAGCGCAGCGTCAGCCGCGCGGCGCGCGAGATCGGGCTCAGCCAGCCGGCGATGAGCCGGGCGCTCGATCGCCTGCGCCATTTGTTCGGCGACGAACTGATGCTACGCTCGGGCGCGGGCATGGTACTGACGGCACGTGCCGAAGCCTTGGCGCCGCAAGTGCAGGAACTCCTGGCCGATATCCGCGCCCTCGTCACCGAACCGCTTTTCGATCCTTCCACCGAGCGCCGCACGCTTCGGATCGCGGCGGTCGATTCGCTGACAACCCTGCTCTTTCCCGGCGTGATGGCGCGGTTGCTCCGGGAAGCCCCCCATATCGACCTGCGGGCCGTGCCGATCGGCACGGATATCGCCCATCGCCTGCAAAGCGGTGACATCGACATGACCTTCGCCCTGGCCAATTACCCGCTCGCGGCCGGGACCCACAGCGAGATGCTGATGGACGATCGCCTCGCGCTGATCATGCGACGCGATCATCCCGCCGCGCGGAACGGGCCGCCCAGCCTAGCCGCCTATGCCGCCCTCACCCATGTCACCGTCTCTGTCTTCGGCGACGGCAGCACCGAGGCGGATGCGGCGTTGGCCGCGGCGGGCCTGGAACGGCGCATCGGTCTGACCACGCCGCATTTCACCTCGGCCCTGCTGGCCGTTGCCCGCACCGACATGGTGACCGTGCTTTCCCGCGCCTTCGCCCGGCAATTCGCGGAAGCCTTCGGTCTCGTTCTGCTCGAGCCCCCGCTCGAGCCAGCCGATCTGAAGGTCACCATGGTCTGGCACGCATCCCGCAAGCATGATCGCCTGCTCGCCTGGCTGCGGGGAATATTCAAAGAGGTTGCCGCCGACATGGCGGCATAAACCTTGCTGAAGGCTCCGGCTTCCAACCAGGGGCTGCGAAATACAACCCATGGACGTTTTTCAGCATCATGGCGTAACGGATGCGTGCACGCCGAGAACGCATCCTGTCTAGAAGAGGGCCGCCCCGATCCAGACTTGGCGAGAACGGCTCTCCAAGCCTCTGACTTTTTCTTGATTACCTAGAATTATTTTGAATTCTATAAATAAATTTTATGCATATACACAGATATTACAAATATTTATTTCAAAGAATAAGTATTTCATAAAATTGTCATAAAACTATATGTGGCTTTTTAGAGACACTTCCTAGTTATAAATACGTCACACCAATCAAAAGTTGTATTTTCAATTGTGAATCTTTTGAAGATTCCGCAAAGACGCCTCGGTTCCCGTTCGGCGGGTGCCTGGCCGTCGTCTCGCCTTTCGAGCGAATTGACCGGGCCCCGACGCCGGAACGAGCCAGCCCGATGCACTCAATCCAATTTGCTCAGTGAGCCTTCAGATGACGATGAAATCTCTCCTCCTCGGCGCCGCGGCCAGCCTTGCCGCCCTTGCCACCGCCCAGGCCGCCGACCTCCCCATGACCAAGGGGGAAGCCGTCGAATATGTGAAGGTCTGCTCCGCCTTCGGCCCCGGCTTCTTCTACATCCCCGGCAGCGACACCTGCCTCAAGATCGGCGGCGAGATTCGCGCCGACTATCGCTTCTACAATCAGAGCGGTGATAGCCGGACGGCCGAGAACGGCTACAAGCAGACTCGCAACAACCACACCAGCGCCTTCAATACCGAGGCTCGTATCTCCTTCGACGCTCGCACTCAGACCGAATATGGCCTGCTGCGCTCCTTCTTCCAGCTCCGCGCGAACAGCCGCCCGATCCCGAGCAATTGGAACGTCAACAGCGACACCTCCGGCAACACCTTCTCGATCAAATACGCCTATCTGCAGTTCGGTGGTTTGACGGCTGGTTACGCGCATTCTTACTTCGGCTTCTACGACTTCGAATATGGCAACACCTTGTGGGGTCCCTATTACGCCCAGTCGAATATCGTAAATCTTCTGGCCTATACCGCCGACTTCGGCGGTGGTTTCTCGGCGACGCTCTCGATCGAAGATGGTCGCGACCATCGTCAGAACGCATTCCGCAGCACCATGCAAGGCGGGCAGCAAGTGCCCGACGTCGTCGGCCAAGTCCGTTTCAAGCAGGACTGGGGTTCGATTGCCGTCCAGGCTGCCGCTCATCAATATCGTTCGGCGACGGCCGTCGATTCCAACGGCGTGCCTGTCCCCCCGACGAATGCCAACTATATCCCGCGCGAAAACAATTGGGGCTATGCGGTCGGCGCCAGCTTGCTGCTTAACATCCCTGCCCTCGACAAAGGCCATCTGGTGATCGAAGGCCAGTATGCCGACGGTGCTCTCGACTATCTCGGCATTTCCTCGACCAAGACCAAGGGTCAGGACTATTTCATCAATTCGAATGGCAGCTTCGATGGCGGCAAAGGTTGGTCGGTGACCGCCGAACTCGGCGGCAACTTCACACCACAATGGGGGTTCAACCTGGTCGGTGGTTATATCGACACCACCTATGACAAGTTCAGCGCTCTCGGCGGCGACCTCGGCGTGAAGGAATATTCGCTGACGGGTAATCTCACCTACACCATCGTCAAGGGCCTGACGATCACGGGTGAAGTCACATACACTCACCAGGACATCGACAATACGGTGTGGACGACGGGAACCGCCCCCAACACCGTTTCGCGAGTGGCCGACGCCAAATCCAATTTCTGGACCGGCGGCGTGCGCATCAAGCGCACCTTCTGATCCAGCCTGTCGCGTTCAACTGTTGCAAGAAGGGCCCGGCGCGAGCCGGGCCCTTTCGCTTTGCTGGCTCCGAACAGCGGTCGCTACACCAGGACATCGTCCTACTTGCGGATACCCCAAGGGACTGCTTCAGTGCTGCAATTGTAAATTCCTTGGCCGAATTCGATCTCAACGTCAGCTCAAGAGAGTCAACTTGATGTCCGAAACCTCCTCTGAGACGTCGAACTCCAAAACCGCGATAGACCTGGCCTGCAGTAGCGTTCGTCTCCGCGGCAAGCTGACCGGCCATAACGAAACCTGGTCTGATCTCAAGATCATGACCTTGGCGAAAGAACAGAAGATGCGCCCCGGAGGCCGGGCGCAGCAATATCTCGACCATTACCTGCAAGGCTCGGGAACGCCTATGCCGTTTTCAGTGCGGACTTTGCTGAATGAAGATCCGGGCGTGCGCGGCTGCATCTTTCGCGAAGTCAATGCCAGCATTATGACCGCCGAGGTCCGGAAGCAAGGCAGCGTGGGCCTGACGGGTTCCGTTGCCGTCAAGCAGTTCTATTTCCAGAACATCGACTGGCAATACGCCACCGGTGCCCTCAACGTTCAGTGGCAATGCATGGGCGAGGAAGTCCGCAACGGAACCCGTGTCCTGCTCGTCGACGTCTGGTGCCAAAACCTCTATCGCTGGCATCCCGGCGCCGGGCGCGCCACCGACTGCGTGCATCGAGCCGCCGTCAATCTGCAGGCGCCTCAGCCCGAAACGCGCCTGGTGCTGCAACCGGTCCACGTTCCCGGCGCACCCTCCTATGCCCAGAGCTGGTTCAGGACGGAGACGACCAACTACCAGAAGGCCAAGGACTTCCTGATGGTGGCGCCACGCGAACGCATCCTCGTGCCCAGGACATCCGGAAAGGCGATGAGCTGAGCGACGGCGCTGGAAATGGCTGCTTTTGTGTTCGGGGTGGGCTTCGCTCAGATCGGCACACGCAGCGAGCAACTTTCGGTCCTCCCTTCCGGCTCGGCGCAAGGGCGTGGCCTGAGGACAATGGGGAAAGATTCGACTCACGCCTTCCGTGCTAGATTAGGGGTCTTGCGTCGGTCGCCATCGTCCTCACATAAGAGCCCATGAAATACCCGCCTTCCCTGCTCGACGAGATCCGTGCCCGGCTGCCCGTGTCGGAGGTGGTCGGCAGGCGCGTCAAGCTCAAGAAGCAGGGCCGGGAATGGCGCGGCCTTTCGCCCTTCAACGCCGAGAAGACGCCGTCCTTCTATGTCAACGACCAGAAGGGCTTCTATCACTGCTTCTCCTCGGGCAAGCATGGCGACATTTTCCGCTTCCTGAGCGAGGTCGAGGGCATTTCCTTCCCCGAAGCGGTGGAGCGTTGCGCCAACGATGCGGGCGTCACCCTGCCCAAGATGACGGTGGAGGATGTCCGCCGCGAGGAACAGCGCGCCTCGCTGCATGAGGTGATGGAGCTTGCCGCCACCTTCTTCCAGTCCCGCCTGCAGGCGCGGGAAGGCGCCGCTGCCCGTGGCTATCTCGCCGATCGCGGCCTGACGCCGGCGATCCAGGCCGAATTCGGGATCGGTTACTCGCCGAACGAGAAATTCGCCCTGCGCGATCATCTCGCCGGCAAGGGTGTCGACCGCGATGCCATGATCGAAGCGGGCCTGCTCATCCATGGCGAGGACATCCAGGTCCCCTATGATCGCTTCCGCGACCGCATCATGTTCCCCATCCATGACGTGCGCGGCAAGGTGATCGCCTTCGGCGGCCGCGCCATGGACAAGGAGGCATCCGCCAAATATCTCAACTCGCCCGAGACATCGCTCTTCCATAAGGGCGCCTGCCTCTACAACCATCACCGTGCCCGCAAGGCCGCCCATGAGAAGGGCGGCGTCATCGCGGTCGAAGGTTATGTCGACGTCATCATGATGAGCGTGGCGGGCTTCGGGCATACGGTCGCCCCGCTCGGCACGGCCCTCACCGAAGACCAGCTCAACCTGCTCTGGCGCATGAGCGAGGAACCGGTGCTGTGCTTCGATGGCGACAAGGCCGGCCGGCGCGCCGCCTACCGCGCCGTCGACGTGGCGCTGCCGCAGATCGGACCGGGCAAGACCTTGAAATTCGCGCTGCTGCCGGGCGGGCAGGATCCGGACGAACTGGTACGCAGTTCGGGTGCCACGGCCGTTTCGGAAGTCCTGCAGGGTGTCCTTCCCCTATCCGACATTCTCTGGGAGCGGGAAACACAGAGTGGTGACTTTTCGACGCCGGAGCGGCGGGCCGCACTCGAACGCAAGCTGATGGATGCGTTGGCGCCGATCCGCGACGAAACGGTGCGCAAGCATTATCGCGCGGACATGGACAACCGCCTGCGCAGCTTCTTTGCCCCGGCCCGGGCCGCCCAATCCGGTTTTGCAGGCGGCCCGCAACGGGCGTGGCGCCAGGGCGGCGGCCGGCGCGAAACATCGCAGGCCACGCATCTGGTGACACCCGCGGTGAGGGAAAGTGCACGCATGCGGGGTGGGCATGGCAGCATTCCCGCGCGCGAGGCCCTCATCCTGGCCGTCGTGGTCGCTCATCCCTATTTGCTCGACGACCATTGCGAATTGCTGGCAGGGCTCGAATTCGAGAATGTCGAGGCGAGCCGCCTGCGCCAGGCTTTGGTCGACTGCGTGGCGCACGGCCTGCGCGAATCAGTTGCGCTCGAAGCAGAGCTGATGCTGCAGGGATTCGAACGTTTGCTTGCCCATATCGCCGCTTTGAGCGGTCCAACCCACTTTTGGGTGCGACGGGACGCCGCGTTTCCCGACGTTCGGGACGGATTCGTGCATGCAGTGGCCTTGCATCATAAGAATCGTACGCTACATAAGGAACTCAGGCTCGCCCAGGCGGCCATGGATCAGGACTTCACCGAAGAGAATTGGGCTCGGCTCACCGACATCAAGGCACAGATCGCCGCGATGGAAGGAACCGAGGCAACGATCGAGGGGTTTGGAGCTTCGTCCGGGCGGACTTCGCGAGCCGTGTAGGAGCTGTCAGGGTTAACGGCGGATTAGCCATTACCCCGGTAGTGATAGCGCCAGTTCCTGGAACTGGATTTCGATTCTGGCAGTTGCTGCAAGGCGTTGCATGGGCGAATCGAAGGTCTTTCCCAGGGCGCTGGAGCAAGGCGGCGACAAGTCGGGTGGCTCCGGGTACCGGATGCTGCCCTTTTTGGTGTTGGCGAACGGTCCGGGTAGGCGGGAACTTCCCGCGAAGTGCAGGGTTTTGGGCCAGGGTTCCCACCCGATACCAAGATCGGGTGCCAAGGCCTTGAAGTTGTTCGGAATTGCTCGGACGCGCCGGCAGGCGAATCTGAGAATTTCCATATCGGGTTTGGCACAGGGTGCGCGGATGCGCCAGTGCTTGCGGACCAAAATCTGTGGTCCCGGAGAATTGGCAATCGCCGGGCTCGGACCGGCAGGGACGTATTGCAGGATTTCAGAGCTCTACCCGGCGGGGCGAGCTGCGAAATCCTGCTTTGAGCGAGTGAGGGAAAGCAACGATGGCGAAAAAGGAAGCTGACAAGGAAGAAACGCCGGACACCGAAGCGCCGAGCCAGGACAGCCCCTTGCTCGACCTGTCGGATGCCGCGGTTCGCGCCTTGATCAAGCGCGCCAAGAAGCGTGGCTACGTCACGCATGAAGAGATCAACAACGTCCTGCCTTCCGATCAGGTCGACGGTGACCAGATCGAGGACGTGCTCGCCATGTTCTCCGAAATGGGGATCAATGTGGTCGAGAACGAAGAGAACGAGGAGAACGAGGAGGCTGCCCAGGCCGAGGAGGAGGAAGCCGAAGGCGGCGACCTCGTCGAGGCCACTACCTCTTCGCGCGCGATCGCTTCCACCACCACGGCCAAGGAACCGACCGACCGCACCGACGATCCCGTGCGCATGTATCTGCGCGAGATGGGAACGGTGGAGCTCTTGTCCCGCGAAGGCGAAATCGCCATCGCCAAGCGCATCGAGGCCGGCCGCGAGGCGATGATCGCGGGGCTTTGCGAAAGCCCCCTCACCTTCCAGGCCATCATCATCTGGCGCGACGAGCTCAATGACGGCAAGATTCTCTTGCGCGACATCATCGACCTCGAAGCGACCTATGCCGGCCCCGACGGCAAGAACCCGCCGGCAGTGGCGGGTGAAGGCGAGGCCGAGGCCGGCGAGGCCGAGCAGCAGCAGATGGACGACGACGCCTTGCCGCCGATGGACGGTGACATGGACGAAGACGACATGGAGAACAACGTGTCGCTCTCGGCCATGGAAGCCGAGCTCAAGCCCAAGGTGCTCGAGACCTTCGATCGCATCGCCGACGACTACAAGAAGCTGCGTCGCCTGCAGGACGTGAATGTCGAGAGCCGGCTGCAGAACCGCTCGCTCTCGCCGTCGCAGGACCGCAAATACAAGAAGCTGAAGGAAGAGATCGTCGTCAACGTCAAGAGCCTCTCGCTGAACCAGGCGCGTATCGATGCCCTGGTCGAGCAGCTCTACGACATCAACAAGCGCCTGATCAGCTATGAAGGCCGCCTGATGCGCCTGGCCGAGAGCTATCGCGTCGACCGGACGGACTTCCTGAAGACCTATCAGGGCTCGGAGCTCGATCCCAAGTGGATCCTGCGCGTTTCCAAGCTCGGCTCCAAGGGCTGGAAGGAGTTCGTGGCCCACGAGCTCGAGACCATCAAGACGATGCGCGAGGACATCCACAACCTCGCCACCGAGACCGGGCTCGAGATCACCGAGTTCCGCAAGATCGTGCATATGGTGCAGAAGGGCGAGCGCGAAGCCCGCCAGGCGAAGAAGGAAATGGTGGAGGCCAATCTGCGCCTCGTCATCTCCATCGCCAAGAAATACACCAATCGCGGCCTGCAGTTCCTCGACCTGATCCAGGAAGGCAATATCGGCCTGATGAAGGCGGTCGACAAGTTCGAGTACCGCCGCG
>NZ_JASGFM010000050.1:0-46844 GCF_047605565.1 Labrys sp. (in: a-proteobacteria) | reverse complement strand
CCCTTGCCGCGCCCGCCCGCATGGATCTGCGACTTCACCACGTAAAGCGGACCGGAGAGCTCTTTCGCCCCCTTCACCGCTTCCTCGACCGTCAAGGCCGGGACGCCCTTCGATACGGGCAGGCCGAATTCCTTCAGGACCGCCTTTGCCTGGTATTCATGAATGTTCATGGCCAGTAGCTCCAGATTGGCTAAAGCGTTTCGAGATTTGATGAAATCTCCCCAAATCCCAAAGACGCGTTTTCGTTCGAACGCGCTTGCTCTGGGGATCAGGCGAGCGAGGGAGCGATGGTCTTGCAGGCGTCGACCAGGGTTTTCACCGCATTGACCGACTTCTCGAAGCCGGCCCGCTCTTCCTTGTCGAGCTGGATCTCGACGATGCGCTCGACGCCGCCGGCGCCCAGAACCACAGGCACGCCGACATAGAGGTCGTTGACGCCATACTGGCCGGTGAGATGCGCGGCGCAGGGCAGCACGCGCTTCTTGTCCCTGAGATAGCTCTCGGCCATCACGATGGCGGAGGCGGCCGGCGCATAGAAGGCCGAGCCGGTCTTCAGGAGGTTGACGATCTCGGCGCCGCCGTCACGGGTGCGCTGCACGATCTCGGCAAGGCGCGCTTCCGTGATCCAGCCCATCTTGATGAGGTCGGGCAGCGGGATGCCGGCCACTGTGGAATAGCGCACGGAGGGAACCATGGTGTCACCATGGCCGCCGAGCACAAAGGCGGTGACGTCTTCCACAGAGACGTTGAACTCGTCGGCCAGGAAGTGGCGGAAGCGCGAGGAGTCGAGCACGCCGGCCATGCCGACGACCTTGTTGGCCGGCAGGCCGCAAGACTTCTGCAGCGCCCAGACCATGGCGTCGAGCGGATTGGTGATGCAGATGACGAAAGCGTCCGGGGCATATTTGGCGATTCCGGCGCCGACCTGCTCCATCACCTTGAGGTTGATGGTGAGGAGATCGTCACGGCTCATGCCGGGCTTACGCGGCACGCCGGCAGTGACGATCACCACATCGGCGCCCTTGATGCCTTCGTAGCTCTGGGTGCCGGCAAGCTTGACGTCGAAGCCGTCGACCGGGGCAGCCTCGGCGATGTCGAGGGCCTTGCCCTGCGGTACGCCTTCCATCACGTCGAAGAGCACGATATCGCCCAGTTCTTTCAGACCGGCCAGAAGAGCCAGCGTGCCACCGATCTGTCCCGCCCCGATAAGAGCGATCTTGCTACGTGCCATAACGTAATGTCCCTGAGATTGTAGCCAAAGGTGAGTTTCGTTCCCCACCTCCGATAGCCCCTTTGGAAGCAGGGTTCAAGCGATAGGCGACCCCAGGTTGAAACGCCTGTCGCCCCGCGCTCTCAAGATGCATAGATCTACAAGATAATCATTTCCAATCAATGACATATCAGATAGGGACACATTCCTCTCCAAACAAGTTTTGGGCCAAAAATTGAGGTTACATATTTCAAATTTTGTAACATGTAACATGGTTCATGAGATTTTCCTCTGAATCAACCGCCTACCCTTCCAGGTAGGCTACTTCCGCTCAGAGGAGGCCATGCCGGCATCGCCCCGGTCTCGGCTTGCCGCCTTTCACTGCCAGGCAATATGCACGGCACCGTGACAGGCGACGCCGGCCGGGCTACAAGGCGGCCACAAATTTGGAGAATCCGATGCGTCCTTCCCGCCGCGCTTTCGATGAGCTGCGTCCCGTTTCGATCGAGCGCAACGTCGCCCGCTATGCCGAAGGCTCCTGCCTGATCAAATTCGGCGAAACCCATGTGCTGTGCACCGCCAGCCTCGAGGACAAGCCTCCGTCCTGGCTGCGCGGCACCGGCAAGGGCTGGGTTACGGCCGAATATGCCATGCTGCCGCGCGCCACGCATGAGCGCACGCGCCGCGAATCCTCCTCCGGCAAGCCATCCGGCCGTACCCAGGAGATCCAGCGCCTGGTCGGACGTTCGCTGCGTGCCGTGGTCGACCTGGTGCGTCTGGGCGAGAAGCAGATCACCATCGATTGCGACGTGCTGCAGGCCGATGGCGGCACCCGTACCGCCTCGATCACCGGCGGCTTCGTGGCCCTGCAGGAATGCGTGAAGTGGATGATGGAGCGCAAGATGCTCACCGTCAGCCCGATCAAGGACCATGTCGCCGCGATTTCCTGCGGCATCTCGAAGGGAACGGCGGTGCTCGACCTCGATTATGTCGAGGATTCGGAAGCGATGACCGATGCCAATTTCGTAATGACGGGCTCGGGCGGCCTCGTCGAGATCCAAGGCACGGCCGAGGGGGCACCCTTCAGCCAGGAACAGTTCCTGGAGATGCTGACATTGGCCCGCAAGGGTATCGGCGAGTTGGTCGAGTTGCAGAAGCAGGCGGTGGCGTGATGGGCCGCCGCCTCGCCGGCAAGCTGGTGCTTGCCACGCACAACAACGGCAAGCTCTCCGAGTTCAAGGCGTTGATGGCGCCCTATGGCGTGGATGTCGTCTCCGTCGGCCAGCTCGGCCTGCCCGTGCCGGAGGAGACCGGGACGACCTTCGTCGAGAATGCCCGCATCAAGGCGCTCGCCGCCCTCGAAGCCACCGGCCTGCCGGCCATCGCCGACGATTCAGGCCTGTGCATCGAGGCCCTGGACGGGGCGCCCGGCGTCTACACGGCGGACTGGTCCGGTCCGACCCGCGACTGGGACATCGCCATGCAGAGGGCCCAGGACGAGTTGCTCGCAGTCGGCGCAACCGAGCCGGCACAACGGCGCGGCAGTTTCGTCTCCGTTCTCAGCGTGGTCTGGCCCGACGGTCATTCCGAGACTTTCGAAGGGCGGGCCGACGGCACCCTGGTCTGGCCGACCCGCGGCGAACACGGGCATGGCTATGACCCGATGTTCCAGCCCGAGGGCTCGGACAAGACCTTCGCCGAGATGACGGAAGCGCAGAAGAACACCGTCTCCCACCGCGCCCGCTCCTTCCAGAAGCTGGCAGAGGCCTGCCTGAAGGATTGACGGCAACATCGGGCGGAATCACCCTTCCGTAAGCGCCCGCCGGAATGCCTCAAAGGCCGGCGACGCCTCGCCTCTGCGCCGGACGAGCAGTGTTTCGATCTGTCCGAGGCGATGGGTCTGTACCTCGCTTCCGCCCGGCAGGAGATCGAGCACGGAACGCGGCATGACGCCGACGGCGTTGCCGGTCGAGACCGCCGCCAGCATGGCATGGTAGGAGGCCAGCTCCTGCACGCGCAGCCTCCTGGCGCCGCGCGCCCAATGCTCGGCTACGGCCCGGTAGGTACAGCCCGGCTCAAGGGCGGCAAGGCTGTCGACCCTGAGGTCGGCAGCCTTGGCAATCGGCGGATGGCCGGGTGGCAGCACGATCAGCAGATCCTCGGTGAAGACACGTTCGCCTTCGAGCCGCCCGGCATCATAGCCGGTGTCGATCCCCTCGATGGGCGGCTGCCCGATCAGGGCGCAATCGAGCTCATGCGCGAGCAGCCGGCGGATCAGGCCCTTCGTGCCGCCGGTGATCAGTTGCAGCGATACGGCGGGCCAGGCGGCGTGGAATTTCGCCAGCACCGGCGGCAGGCGGCTCGCAGCCGTGCTCTCCATCGCCCCCACCCGGAAGGATCCGGCTGGCCCCGATGGCTTCAGCGCGCCGCGGGCTTCGTCCGCCAGGGCGACCAGGCGATTGGCATAGGTGAGAAAGACCTGTCCTTCCCGGGTCAGACGCATACGCTTGCCGTTCCGGCTGAACAGCGCCACGCCCAGTTCCTGCTCGAGCTGCCGGACCCGTGTGGTCACGTTGGAGGGCACCCGTCCCAAACGGTTCGAAGCCCGGGTAACGCTCTGCTCGTCGGCAACGGCAAGGAAGATATCGAGGGAGGATAGATCCAATTTAGTTCTCTTTTTGAGAATAAAAAAACAGTTATCATTTTCAAAAATGAAATGATAGGCCTGTCTCCAGTTTAGTTCTCGCCCTGGAGCGGCGAGGCCAACCAAGGAGAACGGCGATGTGGCCCGATCAGCGCATTCAGGAGCTCTTCGGCATCGAGATCCCCATCATCCAGGCGCCAATGGCAGGCCCCTGCCATTATGAGATGGTGATCGAGGTCAGCGAGGCAGGCGGGCTCGGCTCCCTGCCCTGCGCCACACTGACGCCCGAACAGGTCCGCACCGAACTCGGCCTCATCCGCCAGCAGATCACGAAGCCGTTCAGCGTCAACTTCTTCAGCCACACTTCGCCAACGCCCGACCTGGCCCGCGAGGCCGGCTGGCGCAAACGGCTCGAGCCCTATTACCGCGAGGTGGGTATCGATGCCGCCGCGCCGATTCCAAGCTCGAACCGGGCTCCCTTCGACGACGAGCTCTGCACCATCGTCGAGGAGTTCAGGCCCCCGATCGTCAGCTTCCATTTCGGCCTGCCCGAAAAAACCCTGCTCGACCGCGTGAGGGCCACGGGTGCCAAGGTCCTCTCCTCCGCCACCACGGTCGACGAGGCACGCTGGCTCGAGGATCATGGCTGTGACGCCATCATCGCCCAGGGTTTCGAAGCGGGCGGCCATCGCGGCGTCTTCCTCACCGACGACATCGCCACCCAGATCGGTACCTTCGCCCTGGTGCCGCAAGTGGTGGATGCCGTGAAGGTACCGGTGATCGCCACCGGTGGCATCACCGACGCTCGCGGCATCGTTGCGGCCTTCGCCTTGGGCGCCGCTGCGGTGCAGATCGGCACTGCCTATATGTTCACGCCACAGGCACGCATGCCTGCCCCGCATGCCGCCGCCCTGCGCAGCCCCGATGCCGACAAGACCGCCCTCACCAACCTGTTCACGGGGCGGCCAGCCCGTGGCATCGTCAATCGCCTGATGCGCGAAGTCGGCCCGATATCGGAACTCGCTCCCGCCTTCCCGCTCGCCGGCGGAGCATTGGCGCCGCTGCGGGCCAAAACCGAGCCGCAGGGCTCCGGCGACTTCATGTCGCTATGGTCCGGCCAGGCTGCGCGCCTGGGTCGGGATGCATCTTCGGCGGGCGAATTGACGAAGCGCCTGGCGGCGGAAGCGCTGGCCAAGCTGGGGAGATGATGGAGCGCGGACTTCCAGTCCGCTCTTCCTTCCCAGCCGTTGCGTTTCCAAGAGCGGGCTGGAAGCCCGCGCTCCAAATCACTCCGCAGCCATCGCCATGGCCGGCATCAGCCAGAGATCGAGGAAGCCGTGCAGCCATTGCTGCATGCCCGGATCATATTGCCAGCGGCCGGAGAATTGCTGCTCGCGATCCTGCGCGCCGGGCAGCTTGAAGCTCTCCTCGCTTCCGGTCGTCCAGCGGTTCATCATCAGATAGGTGACTTCGGGATGGAACTGCAGGCCATAGGCCGCGCGACCGCAGGCGAAGGCCTGGTTGGCAAAGGTTGAGCCAGTGGCAAGCAGCCGCGTGCCGCGCACATGCTCCGAACCTTCATTGTGCCAATGATAGACATGGCTCGGCCAGGACATCAGGGAACGGCCTTCCGCCGTCGGCTCGATCGGCCAATAGCCGATCTCGACCTGGCCGCCCTCATGGCGCGAGACCCGGCCGCCAAGATGGCGCGTCAGCATCTGGGCACCGAGGCAGACACCAAGAAAGGGCTTGTTTTCGTTCAGGGGCACGCCGATCCAGTCGATCTCGCGGCGGATCCAGGCCTCCTGGTCGTTCACGCTCATCGGCCCGCCGAAGATCACGGCCCCGGCATGGTCGCGCATGGTCTCTGGCAGGGGATCGTCGAAACGAGGGCGCCTGATATCGAGTTCATAGCCGCGTTCGATCAGAAAGCGCCCGATCCGCCCGGGCGATGAATGTTCCTGATGCAGAACGATGAGGATCTTTCCCGTCACGATTCGGCCTGTGAAACGATTTCGTAACCATGATGTTACGGAAGTCTTAGCGAAAAGTTAAGCATTGGCGGTGCCGGAAGGCACATTACCTGCACTGCTGGTGCCATTTTGCAGCACTTTGCGTGAAGCAGCCGTGAGCAGGTTGAATTCCGCCACCGGCACGCCGTGATCGCTGGCGGTGCGGACATTGCGGGTCATGTCGGTCATATGCGTGTCGACGACATGGTCGTTATAGACCTGCAGATAGCGGAAATCGCCGATCCGGTGCGGATTGCGGTTGTGAAACTCCTGGCTGAACAGGATGTGGTCCAGCACCTGATAATCGCCGAAATGGATGTGGGTATAGAGGGTGGTTCCCTTGATGTGCATGGCCTGCTGGTCGGAGGCGGCATAGAGATGCAGGTCCCACAGGCGGCGGTTCTTGCGCTGCCAGTCGCCGGGATCGGCCATCAGCGGCTTCAGGCTCTCGGGCAGCGGCTGCTCGCCGCGGATGAGTTCGGTGGTCACGCTGGTGAGTTCGTCATTGAGATCACCCAGCACCATCACCGGGCGGGGTTCGGTGCCCCGCCCTGCCATCTCCCGCGACAGCATCACTCTCAGCGCCGCGGCCTCGGCGCCGCGCTGCAGCAGCGCCCGCACTACGGCGAGTGCCCGCACGGCCGGATCACGCCGGTCCTCATCCTCCAGCACCACCGGCCGGCGCGACTTGAGGTGCACCACATAGACGGTCAGCGGTACGCTGTCGGGCAGCAGCACCTCGGCCCGCAGGACCGGACGCTCGAAGAAGCTGATGCCGACCGGGACGGCCTGCTGGCGCCCGTTCTCGTCGCGCCTGACGGCAAAGCCCTGGCCGAGGCCGGGTGGAAAGGCTGCGATCGATTCGACCTTGAGCACGGGGAGCCGGCTCGCCAGCCCGACCCGCGGCGCATTGAGTGCTCCATCCGGGGTCTTGGGTCCGTCGTCATCGGCGAGCGGCGCATTGACGGTTGCCCCCTGAAGACGCGGCGCCTTCCAGACCGCCTCGCGCAGGGCTTCCTCGTGGAATACTTCCTGGAAGCCGGCGAGATCGACCTGGCCGCGTTCGAGCAGCCCGCCGATGAATGCGGTCTTGGCTTCATATTCTTCGGGTGAGTAGGGCGGCTGCTCGTGAAAGCGCACGCCGGGCCTCGCCAGCAGCTGGGTGTTGAAGGTGGCGACGCGCAGGACGGAGGAGGACATCGGGCTACCCTTGCGAGAGCTTCAATCTCGCAAGGCTGGGGATTCGTGGCAATCCCCGGGGAGGAGACGCGACGGGCTTCTCTACCCTCCCCTGGAGGGGGAGGGTAAGCAGCGCCTACTACGCCGGCGCGAGTTCCCTGCGGTTGCGGATCGGCCGCCCCGGCGACAGGGCCTGGGCGGCATGCAGGATGGCATTGGCGTCGAGGCCGTGATGGCGATAGAGCTCCTGGATGCTGCCGGTCTGGCCGAAATGCTCGACGCCGAGCGAAGTCACTCGCTGGCCGCGCACGCTGCCGAGCCAGGCCAGGGTGGCCGGATGGCCGTCCAGCACGGTAACGAGGCCGCAATCGCGCGAGAGGGGGCCGAGCAGGCGCTCGATATGGCTCCTGGCCCCGGCATTGCCGCGCTGGCGGGCGCGTTCGGCGGCCGTCCAGCCGGCATTGAGCCGGTCGGCGGAGGTGATGACCAGCAGGCCGGCATCACGGCGGTCTTCGCTCATCAGGCCGATGGCCTCGACCGCTTCGGGCACCACGGCGCCCATGGCCGCCACCACGATCTCGGCATTGGGGCCGGGCGGGCGCAGCCAATAGGCGCCGTTGACGATGTCGGCCGCCAGCGCCGGCGACATCGTGCGCTGCGGCTGGTCGATGGTGCGGGTCGACAGGCGCAGATAGACCGAGCCGCCGGTCTCGTCGCGCAGCCAGGTGGTCTCGTCACGGTCGCCCTCGCCGTCCCGCTGCATATAGTCGAAGGCAAAGCGCATGATCACCGCAAGCTCGTCGACGAAGGCGGGTTCGAAGGCGGCGAGGCCATCCTGGGCTAGGCCGATCAGCGGCGTCGCGATCGACTGGTGCGCCCCGCCCTCCGGCGCCAAAGTGATGCCCGAGGGCGTCGCCACCACCATGAAGCGGGCATCCTGGTAGCAGGCATAATTGAGGGCATCGAGGCCGCGCTGGATGAAGGGATCATAGAGCGTGCCGATCGGCAGGAGCCTTTCGCCATTGATGGAATGGGACAGGCCCAGCGCCGAGAGCAGGATGAAGAGGTTCATTTCGGCGATGCCGAGTTCGATATGCTGCCCCCCAGGCGAGAAGTCCCAGGCAAAGGTCGAGGGGATCTTCTCCTTCCTGAAGACGTCGGCCAGTTCCTCGCAGGCGAACAGGCCGCGCCGGTTGACCCAGCCGCCGAGATTGGTGGAGACGGTGACATCGGGCGCCGTGGTGACGATGCGCTCGGCGACCGGCAGATCGGTCGCGGCAAGGTCGTTGAGGATGATGCCGAAGCCCTGCTGGGTCGACATCGAGGCCGAGGCCCGATAGGGCAGCGTCGCGGGCACCTCGACCTTGGCGGCAGCGAGGCGCCGCCTGCCCTTCTGCACGAAAGGCACCCGGTCGAGCGCCGCCTGCATCGCCTCCGGCGTCAGGTCGAGCCCCTCGAACTTGTCCCATTCATGCCCGGGGCGGATGGCCATGGCCTGCTGCCAGGCCTCCATCTGGGCCGGCGTCATCAGGCCGGCATGGTTGTCCTTGTGGCCCTGGAACGGCAGGCCGAAGCCCTTCACCGTATAGGCGATGAAGCAGGTCGGCCGGTCATGGCGGGCCGCCGCCTCGAAGGCGTCGATGAGGCTGGGCATGTCATGGCCGGCGAGATTGGTCATCAGCGCCGCGAGTTCGGCGTCGGAGCGGGCCTCGATCAACCTGCTGACCTCGCCTTGGTCGCCTATGGCATCGTTGAGGTGGCGACGCCAGACTTTGCCTCCCTCGGCTGCACCACCCTGGTAGCACAGCGCCGCATAGAGCTGGTTGGGGCAGTTGTCGATCCAGTGCCGCAGCACTTCGCCGCCCGGCTCGGCGAAGGCGGCCTCCAGCAGGCGGCCATATTTGAGGATGACGACGTCCCAGCCGAAATTGCGGAAGATCGACTCGAAGCGCTGCCACAGGCCCTCGCGTACCACGGCATCGAGCGACTGGCGGTTGTAGTCGACGATCCACCAGACACTGCGCACGCCCTGCTTCCAGCCCTCCAGCAGGGCCTCGAAGATGTTGCCCTCGTCCATCTCGGCATCGCCGACCAGGGAGATCATCCGCCCTTCCGGCCACTCCCCCCAGCCCTTGGCCTTCACATAGTCCTGCACCAGGGCCGAGAACAGCGTCTGGGCCACGCCCAGCCCCACGGAGCCGGTGGAGAAATCGACGTCGTCGACATCCTTGGTGCGGGAGGGATAGCTCTGGGCTCCCTTGAAGCCGCGGAAATTCTGCAGCTTTTCGAGGCTCTGCAGGCCGAAGAGATAGTTGAGCGCATGGAAGACCGGGGAGGCGTGCGGCTTCACCGCGACGCGATCCTGGGGCCTGAGCACCGCGCCATAGAGCGCCGTCATGATCGTCGCCAGCGAGGCCGAAGACGCCTGGTGGCCGCCGATCTTGAGCCCGTCCTCCTTGGCCCGGAGATGATTGGCATTGTGGATCATCCAGGAGGACAGCCACAGGGCCTTGCGTTCGAGGGCAGCGAGAAAGGGGAGACGGGGATCGGCCATGACGGGATTCCAGGTGAACCCGCCTGTTATAGCAAAAGTCACGAGGTGATTTTGGTTGATCTTGAAGGCCGAAACTCATCTCTTTAGAGAGTATCGCCATTCAGGATCGAAAATGCGCATAAATTGCGCAGGATGAGACAATGACTGCGCTTGACGCCATCGACAACAAGATCCTTCGCCTGCTGCAGGAGGATGGCCGCATGACGGTGCAGGCCCTGGCCGAGCAGGTCGGCCTGTCGCATTCGCCCTGCCTGCGCCGCGTGCGGCAGCTGGAGGAAAGCGGCGTCATCCGCGGCTATGTCGCCGTGGTCGAGCAGAAGGAGGTCGGGCTGCCGGTCAGCGTGTTCATCTCGATCAAGCTGGAACGCCAGCGCGAGGAGGACCTCGACCGCTTCGCCGCCGCCATCGCGCCCTGGCCGGAGGTACTGGAATGCTATCTGATGACCGGCACACGCGACTATCTCTTGCGCGTCGTCTGTGCCGACCTCGCCGCCTATGAGCGCTTCATCAAGGAAAAGCTGACCCGGCTCGACGGCCTCGCCTCGATCGAATCGAGCTTCGCCCTGGCGCAGGTGAAATATACGAATGTCCTGCCGATAAGGTGAGGAAAGCCGCGCGGACATCCTGTCCGCTCTTCCCTTCCTGCAGGCGCAGTGGTCTCAAGAGCGGACAGGATGTCCGCGCTCCAACCGCCCTACCGCGTCTTCGCCACCAGCGCCGACACGCCGACCAGCAGCCAGGCCGCCATCGAGCTGGTCCCCCCGATGGGCGCCGCCATCGGGAACAGGCGCTGGCCGGTCATGGCGTTCAGCGCGACATCGGCCGAGAACAGGGCCACGGCTGCCGCGAGAAGGAAAGCGGCGGGACGGGCCAGCAGGGCATGAAGCAGGCCGGCACGAAGGGCCGCAACGATGGCGATCAAGGCCGGCGCGTGGGCGAGCACCATGATGGCGGCATAGTTGATGTCGGGCCATCTGCCATGCGCGGCGAGCGCCATCAGGCCGATGCCGACGGCCCCGAACAGGCAGCCCAGCACCGTGAGGAGACGGTCGGCGATCACAGCGAAAGGCCGCCGCGCTCGGCCAGGATCTGGGCGATGGTGGCGCGCAGTTCCTCCATGCCGGTGCCTTCGCGGCTGGAGGTGACGATCAGTTCCGGAAAGGCCGCGGGCCGGCGCGCGATCTTTTCCTTCGTCTCGGCGATACGGCGCTCCAGTTCGGCCTTCTTCACCTCGTCGGCCTTGGTCAGCACGATCTGGTAGACCACGGCCGACAGGTCCAGCGTCTTCAGGACGGCATCGTCGGTGGTCTTGAGGCCATGCCGGGCATCGATCAGCACGAAGACCCTGGCAAGGTTCACGCGGCCGCGCAGATAGTCATGGATCAGCCGGGTCCAGGCCTTGACCTTGGACTCGCTGACCTTGGCATAGCCATAGCCCGGCATATCGACCAGGGTCAGGGGCGCGTTCGACGAAAAGAAGATCAGTTCCTGCGTACGCCCCGGCGTGTGCGAGGTGCGGGCCAGGGCGTTGCGGTTGGTCAGGGCGTTGATCAGGCTCGACTTGCCGACATTGGAGCGCCCGGCGAGGGCGATCTCGACCCCGTCGGGCGGCGGCAAGGCCTCCAGCGTATTGGCGGCGTGGCGGAAATCCCACGTCGAGGCAAAGAGTTTCTTGCCCGCCGCCATGTAGTCGGAGGCGTCAGGCATCAACTTGCCGCCGATGAAGGCTTGCGGCCGAACATCGCCCTGAGATTGTCCCACAATTCGATCTTCACGCCGTTCTTCTTCATGATGAAGGCCTGTTGCAGGATCGAGAGCGTGTTGTTCCAGCAATAATAGATCACCAGACCGGCCGGGAAGGCGGCGAGCATGTAGGTGAAGATCAGCGGCATCCAGCGGAACATGGCAGCCTGGGTCGGATCCGGCGGTGCGGGGTTGAGCTGCATCTGGATGAACATGGTGATGCCCATCACCACCACCCAGAAGCCGACCATCAGGACGGAGGGCGGCGTCCACGGAATCAAGCCGAACAGGTTGAACAAAGTGGTCGGATCGGGCGCCGACAGATCGTGGATCCAGCCATAGAACGGTGCCTGGCGCATTTCGATGGTGACGAACAGCACCTTGTAGAGCGCGAAGAACACCGGGATCTGCAGGAGCATCGGCAGGCAGCCTGACAGCGGGTTGATCTTGTGCTCCTTGTAGAGCGCCATCATCGCCTGCTGCTGCTTCATGCGGTCGTCAGGGAACTCGTCCTTGATCTTCTGCATTTCAGGCTGGAACTTCTTCATGCGCGACATCGACTCATAGGAGCGGTTGGCGAGCGGGAAGAAGAAGGCCTTGAGGATGACGGTGGTGCCGAGAATGGCGAGGCCGAAATTGCCGATGAGATGGAAGAGGATCTCGATCAGGCGGAACAAGGGCTTGGTGATGAACCACAGATAGCCCCAGTCGATCAGATAGGCGATGTTATCCGTCTTCAGCTTCTCGTCGTAATAGGAGAGGGTCGCGACTTCCTTGGCGCCGGAGAACAGATTGGTGCTCACCTCCGCGCTGGCGCCCGGCGCAATCGTCACGGTTGGCCGGTCGATCTGAGCGAGGTAAGCCGGCGTACCGCCGACATCCTGGCCGACGAAACGGGCGGTGAAATGGGCGGAAGGGTCGGGAATCAGCGCGTTGGCCCAGTACTTGTCCGTAAAGCCGAGCCATCCCGTGACATCGGCAAAGGGCTCCTGCTTGGCGTCGGGCGCCAGATCCTTGTAGGACAACTCCTTCTGGGAGCCGGAGAAGCGGCCGATCGGTCCCTCATGCAGGACGTAGGTACCCTGGGTCCCCGGGGTGCCGACGCGCAGAATGTAGGCCTGGGGCGCGATCTCAATCGGCGCCGTGCCCTTGTTCTCGACGCTGTCCTTGACGGTGAACATGAAACCGCCGATCGGCTTGGCGACATTGGCCTGCTGATCCTTGGGCAGGTTCTGGCGAGGCAGGTCGAGCTTGTCGGCCGGCAGCGTCTCCCCGGCGGACGGGAACAGCGAGCCGCTCTGGCTGCGATCCTCGTCGATCGAAATGGTGCGGTGGAAAATCAGGCCCTGGCCATTGTCCCATTCGAGCTGGACAGGCGTGGCGGTCGACAGAGGCGCCTGCGATTTGGCCGTCCAGACCGTGTTCAGATTGGGCAGATTGAGCTTGGTCTGCGACGTGGAGCCCGGCTTTTCATTCCAGCCGAAACCCGCGAAATAGGGACCGCGATTTTCCAGGTTGGTCTTGTGGTCGGCCGGCTTTACGGGGGTGCCGCGGGGCGAGAAGAGATCGACATTGGGAGAAGCGGGGTCGAGCGTCTCGCGATAGCCACGCAGGGCCACGTCGTCGATCAGGCCACCGACCAGGTTGATCGAACCGATCAGGCGCTGGGCATCGATCTTGACGCGCTGCGTGCTCCCCGCCACCGCTTCCTCGCGGCTCGCGAACTGCTTCTGGCCGCCGACGCCGCCGGGAACACCGGGGGTGGGCGTCGCTGCCGGCTGCTGTTGTTGTGCCTGCTGGGCCTGCTGGACTTGCTGCTGCAGCCGCGCCTCTTCCTGCTGGCGCCGCTGCATGGGCTGGCCGATGAAATATTCCCACACGACGACGACGAGCAGCGTCAGGACGACCGCCAGAACGACGTTCTTGGTGTCAACATTCTTCATCGCACAGCCTCATCGGCCGAACGGCGTGGCTTGCGGGCGCCTTGGCGCTCGCCATGCACACGGCCGAACGCCGTTACCATTTCATCAACGATCGTCGCAAAAGATGCGTCGAGGGCGGAGCGCCGCCCGAGCACGACATAATCATAGCCGTCGCGCGCGTGAAGCGCGCCAGACAGCCGCACCGCCTCGCGCAAGCGCCGGCGGATCCGATTGCGCTCGACGGCGCAACCTTCCTTCTTGGTTACGGTAAAGCCGACACGCGGCTCCAGATCCTCAGGCGCCGATGGCTCGGCCTCGACTGCACCGGCGCTTTCGCGGCGGCGTGCCTGCAAGGATAGCGTTGCAGCATGTGCCCTGCGGCCTTCGCGGACGAACAGGAAGTCCCGACGCTTGAGCAGACGCTGCATCGATGAGGGCTCGGAGGCTCTTGAGCAAAAAGCTCGGGCGCAATGATGCGGAATCACTGCGCCAACCCGATCAGGTCAGGCCGACAGGCGCTTGCGGCCGTGGGCGCGACGAGCGGCCAGAACCTTGCGGCCCGCCTTGGTGCCCAGGCGGGCACGGAAGCCATGGCGGCGCTTGCGGACAAGCTTGGACGGTTGATAAGTACGTTTCACGGGTCGTTCTCCGCGGTCGCGGCCGGATGCCGATCGAGTTGACTGGGAAAGCGCTCCCCCGAACACCAAAAACGCGCCCCGGCCTTCGCCCTGGGTGCGTCCGGGCCCGATGGGCGACGCCAAATTCGCCGGTGCTTATGGGGGATGGCGTCCGGGAAGTCAATCAGGACTCGCAAGAAGTCGCGGAGAATAAGACGACGGCATGACGAAGCCGGGGATCGATCCCGCTATCGGCACGACCCTCCCTTTTCAGGACCGGCCGCCCGATCCATATGAGTAACAGCGCGCGCTTATGCCAAGCGTTGCGGGCCGCGCCCGGAGGCCGCCGAGATTTTGCCTCGATCTATCGATTGTGGTGATGTAGATGGCCTCGACCCGGCTTGTGAAGTGGATCTGTCCGTGACGGCGCCTCGAGCTCGACGGGCGAAGATTCCATAACCGAAGGTGCAGGAAGTGGCCGACCAGAACGACGACTATGTCTATGACGAGGCGACCGGCGAATGGCGGCCGGCCTCGGAGATGGCGGCCATGGCCAAGGCCGATCAGTTCGTGGTGCGCGATGCCGCCGGCAACATCCTTGCCGATGGTGATTCCGTGGTCCTCATCAAGGACCTCAAGGTGAAGGGGGCCAATCAGACCCTGAAGCAGGGCACGGTCATCAAGTCGATCCGACTGACGGACAATGACGAGGAAATCGACTGCCGCCACGATGCCATCAAGGGCCTCGTCCTGCGCACGGAATTCGTGCGCAAGCGTTAGGACCGGCGATCAAGAAGCCGGAACCTTCACTGGCGCACACCGGCTTTTTCTCTGCAACGTTCATGAAAAAGCAACTCGGCATCTGATATTCATACATCCGCCTCGGCCAGCGACTCAATGCGATCATAAAATCGCCGGCCTTGTGTTATATTTGGTTAACATTCTTGAATTTCGGCACTCTGATTTTAGCCACTTTCAAAATCAATACTTAGATCAATATTATAAAATTCGAGGTTATCGACATGTCCATTCTGGCATTATTGCATCGAATTTTGGATCATCTTCCGTGCCGCCCCGATCCTGCCGACGAAGAGGCAGCCCGGCCGGACATCCGTATCGTCTCGATGCCGCGGACGCAGGCGACCCGCGCCCTCGCCGAAGCCCTGCGAGCGGCTCATAGCGACAACACCAAATCCTGATCGCGATTCCACCTGCAGCGGCCGATCACGCAGAAGAAAGGTCCCTCAGGTGCCGCGCGGTTTCGCCCGCGTGGTGGGCATGGCTACGGC
Source organism: Labrys sp. (in: a-proteobacteria) (assembly GCF_047605565.1). NCBI lineage: Bacteria > Pseudomonadati > Pseudomonadota > Alphaproteobacteria > Hyphomicrobiales > Xanthobacteraceae > Labrys > Labrys sp. (in: a-proteobacteria). Next base: position 31,674 of record NZ_JASGFM010000050.1, on the reverse strand, counting down.
CGGGTCCTCCGGCCAGGGATGGCGGGGATAGCGCCCCTTCATCTCCACCCGCACGGCGGCATAGGACCCCCTCCAGAAGCCCGGCAGGTCCTTGGTCACCTGCACGGGCCGATGTGCCGGCGAAAGCAGGTTGATGGTAAGCGGCACCCGGCCGCCGGCGATGCTGGGATGGTTGGCAAGACCGAACAATTCCTGCACGCGGACCGAAATGGCAGGACAGCCCTCCGCCTCGTAGTCGATGGCAAGATGTGAACCGGTCGGCGCCTCGAAAAAGGGCGGCGCTTCGACGTCGAGCCTTCTGCGTTCGTGCCAGGGCAGCAGGCCCGCAAGGCCATTCTCCAGATGCTCTGCCGTGATGCCTGAAAGCCCTCGCACCCCTTCGATAACAGGAGCGAGCCAGGTTTCGGCCGTTTCGGCCAAGGCCCGGTCGGAGAGATCGGGCCAGTCCGGCGAACCGCTGGCCCTGAGGAAGGCGATGCGGTCGCGCAACTGGCGTTGGGCCTTGCTCCACGGCAGCCGGCCGATGCCGCCTTGGGCGAGTCCGCGGGCAAGCATGGCGGCGGCATCGGCGCCAAGGGCCAGCGGCGCCGTGCCCTCCTGCAGCACCAGCCGGCGATAGCGCCTGACAGCGCGCGCCTTGAGACTGGCACTGGCGGCATCATAGCCCACGCTCACGCTTTCACTGATGCCGGACAGGGCAGCGATCTCCTCGGCGCCGATCGGGGCCGCCAGCAGGATGCGGCTCGAACCGGCGCTGCCGGCAATCTCGGCAATGGCGAGCGTCGGTTCACGGGCGAGCCGATCATGCGGTTCCAGGCGCGCGGCGCGCCCATTCTCCATGGTGAAGCTGCCGGGCTGGCCACGCGCCACGGCGACGCGGTCGGGATAGGCCAAGGCGAGAATCGCACCGGCCCGGGCCGGATCGCCGTCGCCGCCCAGGTCCCGACTGCCCTTGCCGCCTCCGGCTTCCTTGCCGGCCGTCCTGGCCCAATTTCCGGCCAGGCGGCGCATGTCCTGCGCCCGCCCGCCGCGGTCACGCCGAAAGCGCTCGATGCGCTCGACGAGGTCGGTGCTATCGCCGCCGAGGCCTCGCTCCGACAGGATGGCAGCGATCTCGGCGGCCAGCATGGCCTCGCCGGCGGGCACCGCAGCCACGATCATGCGGGCCAGCCGCGGCGGCAGCGCCAGGCTGGAGAGATGACGCCCCATGTCGGTGAGCCGGCCATCGCCGTCCAGCGCCTCGATTGCCGTCAGCAGCGTCCTTGCTTCCTTGAGCGCGGGAGCAGGCGGTGGATCGAGCCAGGCGAGCGCCAGGGGGTCGCCGACGCCCCAGGCGGCGCAATCGAGCAGCAACGGGCTGAGATCGGCCGCCAGGATCTCCGGCTTGGCGAAAGCCTCGAAAGCGCCTGTGGCCGCCTCCTCCCACAACCGGTAGCAGGCGCCGGGCTCGGTACGCCCGGCACGGCCGCGCCGCTGGTCGGCGCTCGCCCGCGATACCCTGACGGTTTCGAGCCGGGTCAGGCCGAGATCGGGTTCATAGCGCGGCACGCGGGCGAGGCCTGCATCGATGACCACGCGCACCCCCTCGATGGTGAGGCTGGTCTCGGCGATCGAGGTTGACAGCACCACCTTTCGACGCCCGGGCGGCGCCGGTGCTACGGCACGGTCCTGGTCGCGCGCTTCCATGGCGCCGAACAGGGGGGCGATGTCGACGCCATCCCCGAGATTGCGCTCGGCCAGGAGCCGGGCCGTGCGGGTGATCTCGCTTTGGCCGGGCAGGAAGACCAGCATCGAGCCGGTCTCCGCCCGCAGGGCCCGCATCACCGCATCGGCAACTGCGTCATCCAGCCGCTGGCGCGGATCGCGGCCGAGATAGTGCGTGGCCACAGGAAAGGCACGGCCCGCGCTCTCGATCACCGGCGCATCGCCCAGAAGCGCGGCGACGCGCGCACCGTCGATCGTAGCCGACATCGGCAGGATGCGCAGGTCCTCGCGCAGCCCGGCCTGGGCATCGAGCGCGAAGGCCAGGCCCTGGTCGGCATCGAGCGAGCGCTCGTGGAACTCGTCGAACAGCACGGCTGCCACGCCGTCGAGCGAGGGGTCGTCCAGAATCATGCGGGCAAACACGCCTTCGGTCACCACCTCGATGCGGGTCCTGGCCGATATGCGCGATTCTAGGCGTACGCGCAGGCCCACGGTGGCGCCGACCGGCTCGCCCAGCGTGGCGGCCATGCGGGCGGCGGCGGCACGGGCGGCGAGGCGGCGAGGCTCCAGCACGATGATCTTGCCCCCTTTCGTCCAGGCCTCGTCGATGAGGGCCAGGGGCACGCGCGTGGTCTTGCCGGCGCCGGGCGGCGCAACGAGGACGGCATTGGAACCCGCCTGCAGGGCTTGCCTGAGGGCTGGCAGGGCATCGTCGATGGGCAGGGGCTGGTCGAACACGCGCATCGCGCCGATGTGACGCATCCAGGGAGCAAGCGCAATGGCGGACCCGGCCTGCAACTCCGGCAATCATCGCGCCCTCTCTCCTGGAAGGAGGTGGTGAGGGATGAGGGACTACGTCCAATGTGGCATTGCAGCGTGCAGGCCGCGGGACGATTTTAACCATAGTGTGACTTTTTCGTCATCGACGCCTCGCCTGCCTTCGGCCATAGCTAGCTCTCGACGATTGAGGACGAGGCGATGGAACGGCGCGCCTATGAAGCTCCGCTCGACCCCGCACTCGCGGTGTCGGGCCTCCTGACCCGGCTGGGCTTGTTCCTGCTGGTGATTTTCGCGCCTTTTTTTGCCATGTTCTCGCGCCATGCCGTGGCGATCATCGTGCCGATCGCCACCGCCCTGCTGATCCTGGCCGCGGCGCTCGACAATCGTCTGCCGACGGCGCTGCGCCGCCTGCAAGGCGCGCTGACCTCACCCCGTACCCTGGCGCTGCTCGCCTTGCTGGTCTGGGCCGCCATCAGCATCTGGTGGACGCCCCGCCCCGCTTCGGCCGCCGGCCGGCTGCCGGGGATATTGGGCATCGTGCTCCTGTTTGCCGTCACGATTTCCTGCCTGAAGCCGCGGGTGCGCTTCAGCGACGCCAACCTCATCCCGATCGGCGTCGCCATCGCCAGCGTGACCCTGATCCTCGAATACCTGCCGGGGTCGCCGCTGCAGGGGCTTGGCGAGACCGGGACCGAGGATGCCGAAAGCACGCGCGCGGCCATGCTCATGGCCCTGCTCGCCTGGCCGGCGGTGGGCGCAGTCCTGGCCCGCGGCCGGAGCTGGCAGGCCCTGCTGATCTGTCTGGTGATGATCCTGGCGCTCTGGCTGGTGCATGATCTGGTGATCTTCGCCGCCTTCATCGCCGGCATCGTGGTGATGACCCTGGCCCTCTGGCGCCGGCGGGCCGCCGCTTTGGCCGTGGCCATCTCGGCCCTGGTCCTCCTGGTGCTTGCACCGCTGGCAGGCTGGATGATGGCGCGCTGGGGCGGCTTCCTGCTGCCGGCGGAGGGTGATCACCTGGTGGCGCTCTGGCGCGACGTGACCTACGCCCTCCCCAATCATCTCTTAGCCGGCTTCGGATACGATTCGAGTTCCTCGCTGACCCGCGGCGTCGGTGGCCAGCTCCTGGCCTCGCCTCACAATGCCGCGTTGCAGATCTGGCTGGAACTTGGGCTCGTCGGCGTGGCGCTTGCGGCGCTTGCCCTCTGGCTGACGCTGATGGGCATGAACCGCGACGACGATCGTTCGGCCCCTGCCGCCCTCGCCGTCTCGGCCTCGGCTTTGGTGATGATGTTTGCAGGCCTCGCCGCCTGGCAGCCCTGGTGGCTGATGGCGTTGGGCCTCACCAGTGTCTCGCTTGCCTTCCTGGCCCGGCTGGGTGCGCGCCGGCGCGATTGAGGGCAGAACCACCCTCCCGATCACCCCCGGCGTGCCACGCCCTTCAGATTGGCGAGCGCGGCTGCCAGGGTCTCGTCCCGCTTGGCGAAGCAGAAGCGAACCACCGTCATTACCGCATCCTGGGCATAGAAAGCCGAGACCGGAATGGCGGCGACCTTGTGCTCGACGACCAGGCGCTGGCAGAAGCTGACATCGTCCTCCTCGATACCGCTAGCAGGCAGGTCGATGTTGAGGAAGTAGCTCGCCTCGCTCGGCAGGGTGGCGAAGCCGAGCTCGGCCAGCCCCGCCGCGAAGAGGTCGCGCGAGCGCTGCAGGTCCACCCGCATGCCGGTGAAATAGTTCCCCTCCTTGCCGAGGCCATAGGCGACGGCAGCCTGCAGATTGGGCGGGGTGGTGAAGGTGAAGAACTGGTGCGCCTTGGCGATCACCTTGAGGATCGGCGCGGCGGCCATGACGAAGCCGACCTTCCAACCGGTGAGCGAGAAGATCTTGCCGGCCGAGCCGATCTTCACCGTGCGCTCGCGCATGCCGGGAAAGCCGATCAGCGGCCGGTGGACGCGGCCGTCGAACATCACATGTTCCCAGACCTCGTCGCAGACGGCGATGGCATTGTAATGGACGCAATATTCCGCCAGCAGGGCCAGATCCTCGTCGCGGAAGGCAATGGCGGCCGGATTGAGCGGGTTGTTGAACAGAACCACCTTGGTGCGCGCGGAAAAAGCCGCGTCGAGCGCCTCGCGCGTCAGACGCCAATGCGGGGGCTGCAGCGTGACGAAGCGCGGCACCCCGCCCGCCCGGCGCACCAGCGGCAGATAGGCATCGTACATCGGCTGGAACAGCACCACCTCGTCGCCCGGCTCGATCAGCGCCATCAGCGCATCGGCGATCGCCTCGGTGGCACCGGAGGTGACCATTACCTCGCTGTCGGGATCGAGCGCCACGTCCTGGAAACGGGCATAATGCTCGGCGACGGCACGGCGCAGCTCGGGCAGGCCGAGCATAGGCGGATACTGGTTCCAGCCCGTCATCACGGCCTCGGCCGCCTTCTCGCGCACATCGAGCGGGCCGGCATCATCCGGAAAGCCCTGGCCGAGATTGACGGCATCATGCTCGCGGGCAAGCCGCGACATCGTCTCGAAGATGGTGGTGGAAAGGCCGGCGAAGATGCTGTTCATACTCGATCGATAGACGAGTTGGGTAAAGGGATAAAGGGGCCTCTCGCCCTCCCAAATGCGGTTCGCTCAGGGGAGAGCACTCCGGTTTGTCATAGCCGGGCTCGCCCCGGCTATCGAGGAGCCACGGGCGCAAGGCGCTGGATTGCCGGGTCGAGCCCGGCAATGCCAAAGATCGTGCAAATCTGGACGCCGCTCAAGTGAACCGCATCGCTCTCGCCTCTCTGCCCTTTGCCTTTTGCGTGCGACCTCCTAGATAGAGGACATGTCTGGAGCAAAAACGCGTCCAAGTGCGAATGCTTGTTTGCTCTAACTTTTTGGTTCGACGCGTCTTTGCGATTCTTGGCGATCCCGCCAAAGTGCGAAACGCTTCAGTGAGGTTCCCATGACGTTCCCCCCTTCCGCCAGTCCTGACAGCGGTCCCCGCTCTCCCTTCCATGCCACCACCATCCTGATGGTCCGCAAGGGCGGGCGCGTGGTGATCGGCGGCGATGGGCAGGTCAGCCTCGGCCAGACCGTGATCAAGGGCAATGCCCGCAAGGTCCGCCGGCTTGGCAAGGGCGACGTCATCGCCGGCTTCGCCGGCGCCACGGCCGATGCCTTCACGCTGTTCGAGCGGCTGGAAGCCAAGCTCGAGCAATACCCCACCCAGCTGACGCGGGCCTGCGTCGAACTCGCCAAGGACTGGCGCACCGACCGCTATCTGCGGCGGCTCGAGGCGATGATGCTGGTGGCCGACAAGTCGGCCGGGCTGGTGCTGACGGGCACCGGCGACGTGCTGGAACCCGAAGGCGGCGTGATGGCGATCGGCTCGGGCGGCAATTATGCCCTGGCCGCTGCCAGGGCGCTGGTTGACACCGACTATGATGCCGAGGCGATCGTCAAGAAGGCGATGAACATCGCGGCGGATATCTGCGTCTATACCAACCATAATCTGGTAATCGAAAGCATCGATCTCTGATAAGAGGGCGAGAGTCACCACAGGCAGAAAGCCGCCCGCGCATGCTCTCCTTCCGGATCAGCCTTCCCATCGTCTTCGCCGCCTTCGCCCTCGCGGGCTGCGCGGCGGACAAGCAACCCGAATTTCCGACCACCAATCCGCTCGAAAAGGCCTGCCAGGCCGAGGGGGTGAAGGCGGGCACGGCGATGACGGACTGCATGCGGCGCAAGGCCTCCCAGGGCATTGCCGGCGATACCTGCAGCCGCAGGGGCGTCAGGCCCGGCTCGCCGCAGCGCGAGCGCTGCGTCAAGCTCGAGGCCGAATACAGCCAGGCGAGTTCGGAATGCCAGGCGCAGGGCCTGGGCACTTTCGGACCCGAAGAGGTCGCCAAGTTCAAGGCCTGCATCAGCGGCAAGGCGCCGGAAGCGGCTGCCTACAAATTCGCCCAGGACTAATAGCGGAGAATCCCGGTCCTGAACCGGAGGCGGCATGAAGGGCAGATTCGATCTCAGCGCCTATGACAGCGCGACGCAATTGCTGATGCATCTGGTGGTGCTGCTGGCATGCCTCGTCGCCAGCGCGCTGATCTGCTTCGGCCTCGTCGCGGTGAGCGCGCCCTTCGTGCTGCTGCAATGGATTGGCTTCTTCACCCTTGCCAAATTCGTCTATTTCGTCGTCGCCTATGTGCTGTTCGGCGGATCTTTCATCGACCCGCTCGAACAGATGTATGAGGACCGGCGCAACCGGCGCTGAGACGGCGTGGCTACCGCCTGGTCGATCGCCGCTCTCTGGGACCGCCAGCATCCTGCTGGCTCCTTGTTCCCAACAAGGGCCGCGCTTCCAAGAGCCAGCAGGATGCTGGCGGTCCCAGGGAAAAGCGGTCGCGATGCGAACCGGTTACTCCTTCACTGCCCCCGTCATCGACGACACGTAATAGTCGACGAAGAAGGAATAGAGGATCACCACCGGCAGGGAGCCGAACAGCGCCCCGGCCATGAGGGATCCCCATTCGAAGATGTCGCCGCGCACCAGTTCGGTCAGCACGCCCACCGGCACGGTCTTGTTCTCCGACGACTGGATGAAGGTCAGTGCGTAGATGAACTCGTTCCACGACAAAGTGAAGGCGAAGATGCCGGCCGAGATCAGGCCCGGCACCGCCAGCGGCAGGATGACCCTGACCAGGATCTGCCAGCGCGAGGCTCCATCCACCAGCGCGCTTTCCTCCAGCTCGTAGGGAATCGAGCGGAAATAGCCCATCAGCAGCCAGGTGCAGAAGGGGATCAGGAAGGTCGGATAGGTGACGATCAGAGCGAGCTTGGTATCGTAGATGCCGAGCTTGAAGACGATGAAGGCGAGCGGGATGAACAGGATCGAGGGCGGCACCAGATAGGCCAGGAAGATCAGGAGGCCGACGATCCGCGATCCCCTGAAGCGGATGCGCTCGATCGCATAGGCGGCGAGGACGGAAGCGACAAGCGCCAGCGCCGTCGCGCCCACCGAGACATAGATCGTGTTGAGCAGCCAGCCTGGATAGGAGGTTTCGAACAGGAGATAGCGGATATGTTCGAGGGTGGGGCCCACCACCCAGAACGGGCTGTAATTGGCATAGTCGGTCAGTTGGTCGTTGGGCTTCACCGTGGTGATCGCCATCCAGTAGAATGGGAACAGCAGCACGATGACGAAGACCAGCAGCGGCAGGTAGACGGTCACCACCCGCCGGGGCAGGCTGGAGAGATAGCCCATGCCCTCGACGTGATCGGCGAGCGGAGCGGTAGCTTGGTTCGAGCTCATCGTCATGCCTCCGCTATTCCCCGCCGCCCTGCTGCCAGCGTCGGCGCTGCAGGCCGAAGAAGCTGAACAGGATCGCCGCCAGCAGGAAGGGCACCATGGCCACCGCGATGGCCGCGCCTTCGCCGAGCTGGCCGCCGGGAATGCCGCGCTGGAAGGAAAGCGTCGCCATCAGATGGGTGGCGTTCACCGGTCCGCCCTTGGTCAGCACATAGATGAGCTGGAAATCGGTGAAGGTGAACAGCACCGAGAAGGTCATCACCACCGCGATGATCGGCGTCAGCAGCGGCAGCGTGACATGGCGGAAGCGCTGCCAGCTGGTGGCGCCGTCGAGCGAGGCCGCTTCCTGCAGCGAAGGAGAAATGGTCTGCAGGCCGGCCAGCAGCGAGATAGCGACGAAGGGAATGCCGCGCCAGACATTGGCGACGATCACCGAGATGCGGGCATTGATGGGATCGCCGAGGAAGTTGATCGGCTGCTGGATCAGGCCGAGCTTCATCAGCGACCAGGAAATGATCGAGAACTGCGAATCATAGATCCACCAGAAGGCCAGCGCCGACAGCACGGTGGGCACCACCCAGGGCAGCAGCACGATCGCCCGGAACAGCGACTTGAAGGGCAGATGCTGGTTGAGCAGCAGAGCGAGCCAGAGGCCGAGGCCGAATTTGAGGATCGAGGCGACCACCGTGTAGACGACGGTGTTGAACACCGACAGCCAGAACACCGAATCGGCCCAGAGGAACTCGTAGTTCTCCAGCCCGATGAAAATACCCTCGCGCCCGATCTTGGTATCGGTGAAGCCAAGCCAGACGCCCAGGCCCAGCGGGTAGGCCAACAGGCAGATCAGGAACACCGCCGCCGGCAGCATGAAGAGCGTGCCGAGCGCTCCCCTGCTCTGCGCCAGCCTGGCGAAGGCGGAAGGTCGCGGCCGTGATCTCGATGTCGCGATGCTCATGGAGTGCCTTGGTGGGAGGGAAGGAGGAAGGAGGCTTTACCCCTCATCCCCCTGCCGGGACCTTCTCCCGCAAGGGGAGAAGGGGATTGTTTTGGGAGCGTCGAGCCGTAGTGAAGGTTGCTTGGTCGACCCAACCTCTCAGGATCCAGTCCCTTCTCCCCTTGCGGGTGTCGCCAACTCCCTTGGAGTTGGCTAGAGGTGGCGGCAGGGGGATGAGGGGTACAAGCACCACGATACTGCTCCTGGCGACCTCACACCCGATAATAGCGATTGGCGCGCTTCTCGGCCTGGGCCGCCGCGTCCTCCGGCGACATCTGGCCGGTCACCGCGACCGCATACATGTCGACCAGCACGTAATCGGCCATCACGCCGGCGGAGGCATAGCCAAGGGGACCGGCATAGCCATTGGGCCGCAGCGTTTCGGAGGCATGCGAATAGGGCTCATGGATCGGGTCGGCCTTCCAGACCGGATTGGCGGCAAACGCCTTCAGAGCCTGGCAGCAATAGGCGCTGGATCCGCCGATCCAGGCATTCATCTGAGGTTCCTCATACATGAACTTCAGATAGGCCTTGGCCGCCTCGGGATATTTGGAATGCTTGAACAGCAGGGCCGACGTGGTCTGGTGCAGTTCGATCTTCTGCCCGACGGGACCGACCGGGAAGTTGACGGTGCGGATATCGGCGGCCAGTTCCTTGAGCTTGGCGTCCTTCTTGGCGGCGTAATAGAGCGAGACGCCATTGGCGGTCAGCGAGACCTGGCCGGCGAGGAAGGCCCGGTTGTTGTTGATGTCCAGCCAGCTCTCGGTGCCGGGAATGAAGGTTTCGTAGAGCGACTTGGCATATTTGATCGAGGCGATGGTCTCGGGCGAGTTGATGGTGACCTTGCCGCTCTCGTCGACCATCTTGCCGCCATGGCTCCACAGCAGCCAATGGGCATAGTTGTTGCCGTCGCCGACGGCCTTGCCATGGGGGAAGCCGGCAGGCGTCCCCTTGGCCTTGAGCGCCTTGCACAATTCGAGGAAGCCGGCGGTATCCTTGGGAAACTCGCTGAAGCCGGCCGCCTTCATATGGCTGTCACGGTAGCAGATGGCGTTGCCGATTGCCGCCAGCGGCAGGGCGATGAACTTGCCCTCGCGCGTGGCATAGCCTTTCAGGCCGTCATACCAGCCGCCATATTTGCCGCCGAGATAGGTGCCGAGCTCGGTGAGGTCGGTCAGCTTGTCGGGATATTGATGGGCATCGTCGAACCAGCACAGCACGATGTCCGGCCCCGAGCCGACATTGGCGGCGACCGCCGCCTTCGGACGGATGTCCTCCCAGCTTTCCTTGTCGACGCGGACCTGCACGCCGGTCGCCTCGGTGAACTTCTTGGTGTTGGCGAGCCAGGCGTCCTCGTCGCCCTGCACGAAGGGGGTCCAGCGCAGCACGCGCAGGCTCGCCCCCTCTTCGGGCTTGTAGCTGGGCTCGGCGCCCTGGGCGAAGGCTGGCGCCAGGCCGAACTGGCCGAGGCCGGCGGCCGCGGCGAAGCCGGCGGAAGCGGCAAGCAGATCGCGTCTGTTGATCGTCATCGAAATCCTCCCTCAGGATCGCCGTTTATTTTTGGTTGGAATGCCGGGCGCACAGGCGAGCTTCCAGGCCGCGGCATCCCGGAAAATAACACCGGCCTCGGCACGGAAAGATCCCGCGCCGGCCGGCGATGCACTCAGTCCCGCAAGGCCTGGGGCCAATCAGGCGGCCGGCTCCAGGCGCTGCCCGCTTGCGGAGTCGAACAAATGGGTCGAACCGACGTCGATGGCGACCTGCACGGTCTCACCGGGCTGGGCCGCCACGCGCTCATGGAAGACGCAGGTCACATCCGTGCCGGCAAGCTTGGCCGTCATGTGGGTCTCGGACCCCGTCGGCTCGGTGACCACGACGGTCAGCGGAATGCCGGTGCCGCTGATGCGCAGGCTTTCGGGCCTGAGGCCGTAGATCAGCGGCTTGTCGGTCGCCTGGCGCGGCGCCCGCGCCGGCAGCACGCTGCCATCCTCGGCAATGAAGCGGCTGGAATCGGCGGGATCGAGCTTGCCCTTGATGAAGTTCATCGCCGGCGAGCCGATGAAACCGGCCACGAACAGATTGGCCGGCTGGTCGTAGAGATCGAGCGGAGCACCGATCTGCTCGACGATGCCGTCATGCATCACCACGATCTTGTCGGCCATGGTCATGGCCTCGATCTGGTCATGGGTGACGTAAACCGTGGTCGTCTTCAGGCGCTGATGCAGTTCCTTGATCTCGGCACGCATGGCGACGCGCAGCTTGGCGTCGAGATTGGAGAGCGGTTCGTCGAACAGGAAGACCTGCGGGTCACGCACGATTGCCCGGCCCATGGCAACGCGCTGGCGCTGGCCACCGGACAATTGACGCGGATAACGGTCGAGCAGCTTGGAAAGCCCGAGGATTTCGGCAGCCGGCTTCACGCGCTTTTCGATATCGGCCTTGCTGGCGCCCTTCAGCTTGAGCGAGAAACCCATATTGTCGGCCACGCTCATATGCGGATAGAGCGCGTAATTCTGGAACACCATGGCGATGTCGCGCTCTTTGGGCGGCAGGTTGTTGACCACGTCCTTGCCGATGCGGATCTCGCCGTCCGAGATGTTCTCCAGGCCCGCCAGCATGCGCAGGAGCGTGGACTTCCCGCAGCCCGAGGGGCCGACCAGGATCACGAACTCGCCATCGGCAATCTCGATGTCCACGCCCTTGATGACGGGGTGGGTCCCGAATGATTTCCTGACATTGACGAAGTCGACTGACGCCACGACGTTTCCCCCAAGCAAAAGGATGATGAGCCCGATCACCGCCACCAAGGGCGGCATTTCTGCCTTTTCGGCCTCTTTCGGACCGTTGCGAACACTTAGAAAGCCTGCCGGAGCCGGCCCACCATCGGTGCAGACGGTCCCCACAGGCGGCGGCATCCTGACGGTGGGACAAGACTCCTGTCAAGGCAAAGAGCCCATCATCCCTCACAAATCTTCAGACCAATATGCCCCGGGACAGAAGTTGCGTTATCATCATACCGCCCTCGCGCCATTCGCTTCGCGCAATTGCGGGGTCGGCTTCAATTCTCGATGCTGGATTTTCGCGTTTCAGCCATTATGTAGCAGCTTTACCCTTCCTCCCGAGTGCCTATGTCCAATTTCTCCCCCCGCGAAATCGTCTCAGAACTCGACCGCCACATCGTCGGCCAGCACGACGCCAAGCGCGCCGTCGCCATTGCCCTGCGCAATCGCTGGCGCCGCCTGCAACTCGATGAGACGCTGCGCGAAGAGGTGATGCCCAAGAATATCCTGATGATCGGGCCGACCGGCGTCGGCAAGACCGAGATTTCGCGCCGTCTCGCCAAGCTCGCCAACGCGCCCTTTCTGAAGGTCGAGGCGACGAAGTTCACCGAGGTCGGCTATGTCGGGCGCGACGTCGAACAGATCGTACGCGATCTCATCGATATCGGCATAGCGCTGGTGAAGGCCGAAAAGCGCAAGGAAGTCCAGGCCAAGGCGCATCTGGCCGCCGAACAGCGCGTGCTCAACGCCCTGGTCGGCGCGACGGCGAGCCCGGCGACCCGCGATAGTTTCCAGAAGAAACTGCGCGCCGGCGAGCTCGACGACAAGGAAATCGAGATCGAGATGAAGGACACTTCCTCGCCGTCCTTCGAGCTGCCGGGTCTTCCGCAGGGCCAGATGGGCGTCGTCTCGATCGGCGACATCTTCGGCAAGGCCTTTTCGGGGCGCACCAAGACCAAGCGCACCACTGTCCGCGACAGCTATGACCAGCTGATCCAGGAGGAGGCCGACAACCTGCTCGACCAGGACCAGATTGTGCAGGAAGCCATCCGCCAGGTCGAGAACAACGGCATCGTCTTCCTCGACGAGATCGACAAGATCTGCGCCCGTGAGAACCGCGGTGGCGCCGATGTCAGCCGCGAGGGCGTGCAGCGCGACCTCCTGCCGCTGATCGAAGGCACCACCGTGTCGACCAAGCACGGCGCCGTTCGCACCGACCACATCCTCTTCATCGCCTCGGGCGCCTTCCATGTCGCCAAGCCTTCCGACCTCCTGCCCGAGTTGCAGGGTCGCCTGCCGATTCGTGTCGAATTGCAGGCGCTGACCCAGGACGACTTCCGCCGCATCCTCACCGACACGGAAGCCAGCCTGATCAAGCAATATGTGGCGCTGATGGGCACCGAGAACCTTGAGCTCAGCTTCACGCCCGAGGCGATCGATGCCATCGCCGCCATCGCAGTGCAGGTGAACGCCACCGTCGAGAATATCGGCGCGCGCCGGCTGCAGACGGTGATGGAACGCATCCTCGACGAGATCTCCTTCACCGCGCCCGACAAGGGCGGCGAGAAAGTGACGATCGACGCCGACTATGTGCAGAAGACGGTGGGTGACCTCGCCAAGAACACCGATCTCAGCCAGTTCATCCTCTGAGGATCGGGTTTCGCCCGCGCAGGAAGAGGCGCGATCTACCTTCTCCAGCGCAACTGGGGAAGGTAGCCCGGCGGAGCCGGGTCGGATGATGTGGCGGGCAGCACTCACCGCACAACGAGCTTGTGCGACCGTTGTGCGAGCCTTCAATGACTATTGCGTTGCCCGCCCGCTCCGACCCCGCTTTGCGAGGCCACCCCATGCATTTCTTTTCAGAAATGCAATGCAAAGCCCACTTCGTAGAGAAGGCTGGTTGCGCCAACTTCGGATCGATTCTCAATGAATTGGGGAATAATGCAGTCATATAGTATATAATTTTTATGGATTTAATGAGTTAATTTCCCTACCATCGCATCGACCCATTCCTCAATGAGACCGATCGATGCCCTCTTCCCTGAACCGCCGCTCCGTCCTGACGCTGGCTGCCGCTTCCCTGCTCGCCGCGCCGGCAGCCGCCCTCGCCTCACCGACACGCATCCGAGTCGGCGCCACGCCCGGACCGATGGCCGAAACCCTGGAAGCGGCCAAGCCCGTCGCCGCCAAGCTCGGCCTGGACATCGAGGTGATCGAATTCTCCGACTATGTCGTGCCCAATGCGGCGCTCGACGCCGGGGAAATCGAGGCCAATGCCTTCCAGAACCAGCCCTATCTCGACAACCAGATCGCCGACCGCGGCTACAAGATCGTCGGCATCGCCCCGATCATCAATTCGCGCCTGGGTGTCTATTCGCGCCGGCACAAAGCCTGGAGCGAGGTGCCCGACGGCGCCACCATCGCCATCCAGAACGACCCGACCAATGGCGGCCGCACCCTTCTCCTGCTCCGCGACAAGGGCATCATCGGCCTCAGGGACGGCGTCGGATACAAGCCAATCGTGGCCGATATCACCGCCAATCCCAAGCAATTGCGCTTCCTGGAGGTCGACGCCGCCCAGACGCCGCGCTCCCTCGACGATGTCGATGCCGCAGCCGTCAATGCCAATTATGCCGTCACTGCGGGCCTCGACCCGACCAGGCAGGCCTTGATCCTGGAAGAACTCAAGCCGCAATACACCAATCTGATTGCCGTGCGTGCCGCGGACAAGGACAAGCCCTGGGTGCCGCTCCTGGCGCAATCCTATCGCTCGCCCGAGGTCCGGGACTTCGTCCTGGCCAAATATAAGGGCGCCTATGTGCCGACCTGGTGAGCCCCGGGTATCGCAGGGCAGGGTTTCGTTCTTCCGAACGCACCCCGCCGGCGCTTCCAGAGGCTGCGAAGTCTATGGCTTCTTGTCCTGCAGGCCGTAGCTCTTGAAGCCCTCGACCACCTGCGCGATCTCGCTGTCGGGCAGGATGTTCGCGCCGCCGATCTGAAGGGCGTGGTAATATTGCTTGGCCAGGGTTTCGAGCTCATGGGCCAGCCACATTGCCTTGTCGAGGCTGGAGCCGACGGCGATCATGCCGTGATTGGCGAGCAGGCAGCCATTGCGGCCCTCCAGGGCCTCGAGGGCGAAGCGCGACAATTCCTCCGAGCCGTAGCGGGCATAGGGCGCACAGCGTATGTCGGGCCCACCAAAGGCCGCGATCATGTAGTGGATGGCCGGGATCGGCTTATGGGCAATGGCGAGGATGGTGGACCAGGTGGCGTGGGTATGCACCACGGCCCCAGCATCCGGGCGGCCCTTGAGGATATCGAAATGGAAGCGCCATTCCACCGAGGGTTTCAGCGGCCCTTCCCAGGCGCCATACTCGCCCTCGAAGGGCATGGCGGCGATCATCTCCGGCTCCATCTCGTGATAGGGAATGGCCGAAGGCGTGATCAGCATGCGGTCGCCGCAGCGGGCCGAAATATTGCCGGAGGTGCCTTGGTTGAGGCCGTTGGCATTCATCCAGCGGCATTTGTCGATGATGGCGCGGCGCAGGTCGAGTTCGTCTTTGCGCGGATCGTCTTGGCTCATATTGGATCTTCCGGATTCGAGGCTGTGCCATCGATGCGGAAGAAGGGCCGGGGGTGGCAAGCCCAAATCGTCGAATGAGCGATATTGAGCGCGGGAAGCCGGCCGGTCTCGCTCCATCACATGGAGCTGAGGAGACCGGCACACCAACCCGGTGCTCCCAGGCTGAAGGCGCCTGAGCGGGCGGGCCCGAAGACCCGCCTTCCCGATCAGCGGCGGCGCATATTGCCGCCACCGCGCTGCGGCGGACGGGGCCCGGACGACGCACGCTCGTCCTTGTGGCGGAAGATGATACGTCCCTTGTCGAGGTCGTAGGGCGACATCTCGACGGTGACGCGGTCGCCCTCGATGGTCTTGATGCGGTTCTTCTTCATCTTGCCGGCCGTGTAGGCGATCATCTCGTGGCCATTGTCGAGCTTCACGCGGAAACGGGCGTCCGGCAACACTTCGGAAACCTCGCCTTCAAATTCCATCAGTTCTTCTTTTGCCATGTGCAGGTCCTATTGAGGGAATGAAAAGGCCGCGCCCTCAGGCGGCGCGACGCTGATTGTTGCGGCCACCCGGACGGCGCGAACGCCCCGAACGCGGCTGGCCTGAATGAGACTTTTCCTGCTGCCCGTTGTTGTTCCGGGGCTTGCCGTTCGGCTTGCCCTGATGCGGGTGGCGGGGACCACGTTCGCCGTGCTTCTGATCGGCTTCGAGCCCCTGCACCGGAGCGGCCACCATCAGCGGCTTCTTGGTCAGGCGTTCGATCGCCTTGAGCTCGTCGCGCTCATTGGGATCGCAGAACGAATAGGCGATGCCGCTGCGCCCGGCGCGGGCGGTGCGGCCGATACGGTGCACATAGCTTTCCGCATCCACCGGCATCTCGAAATTGATGACATGGGTGATGTCGTCGACATCGATGCCGCGGGCGGCGATGTCGGTCGCCACCAGGATGCGCGTGGAACCCGAGCGGAAATCCTCCAGCGCCTTCTGGCGGGCATTCTGCGACTTGTTGCCGTGGATCGCCGCCGAGGGAATGCCGGCCTTGTCGAGATGGCCCGAAACGCGGTTGGCGCCGTGCTTGGTGCGGGTGAAGACGATGACGCGGCTCATCGCCGGATCATTGAGCAGGTGCAGGAGCAGCGAGCGCTTCACCGAGGCCGGCACGTGGTAGACATGCTGGTCGATCTTGTCGACCGTCACCACTTCCGGCGTCACTTCCACATGCACCGGGTTGAGGAGAATCTCCTCGCCGAGCTTCTTGATCGTCTTCGGCATGGTGGCCGAGAACAGCAAGGACTGGCGCTCCAGCGGCGTCTCATCGACGATCTTGAGCACGTCGCGCGAGAAGCCCATATCGAGCATGCGGTCGGCCTCGTCCAGCACCAGGATCTCCACCTTGTCGAGGCGGACCTTGCGCTGCTGCTGCAGGTCGAGCAGGCGGCCGGGCGTGGCGACCAGGATGTCGACGCCGTCGGCGAGCGCCTTGACCTGCGGGCCCTGGCTGACGCCGCCGAAGATCACTGCAATGCGAAAGCCCATATGCACGCCATAGGTGCGGAAGCTCTCGTCGATCTGGATGGCGAGCTCACGCGTCGGCGCCAGGATGAGGGCGCGCACGCCCTTGGGGCCGGCGCCATGGCGCGACTTCGACAGGCGCTGCAGGATCGGCAGCGCAAAGGCGGCCGTCTTGCCGGTGCCTGTCTGCGCCAGGCCCATCATGTCGCGCCCTTCGAGGAGAGCGGGAATCGCCTTGTGCTGGATCGGGGTGGGGTTCTGGTAGTCGGCGGCGTCAAGCGCACGCAAAAGCGGCTCGGCAAGGCCGAGCGCTGCAAAAGTTACTTCGGAAGTCACATCAAATCCTTCATGCCACGCTCGTCGATCGGACGGCAGCGCGGCCACCGTCCGGGTCCGCGATCACAGCCCGTCTTCAGCCGCAATGGCATGATGAAACGGTACGGCGATATCGCGACCCACGCGCGGATGGGAGCAGCGGAATGTTGTTGGGGACGGCCGGGGATGAGGCGCTGCTTCTCAAAAAGCCAAAAACCAGCGCGCCGCGCGAACCCCCGAGCGGTCGTTACACGCGGTTGCTGCGCTTTTTGCAGCGCAAAGTCAAGGAAAAAGCAAACAAACGCCGTATCGCATGAACATTCGAGCCAGGCAAAACGCCTTTCTCGCAATTGTGGGCGTTCCTGCCTGCCCTTCCCTCCCCGAGGACCGCACAAAACAAGGGCCAATGCCCGCTTGCAACCATTTGCCCCGCAGACGATCGAGCCTATAGATGGGAACCGCGTTTATCGCCTCATCGCGACTTCACGATGCTGCCTCTCAAAGCCCTGGTCCCGGCCTTCCTGGCGCTTCATCCGCACGGTCCCGCCAGCCCTCTCGACTGGAAGGCCTGCCGCCAGGGTGCGCCTGACCGCGTCATCATCGCCTGCACCTCGATCGTGGATCTCAGCGGCGTCAACGACGCGGCCAGGGCTGTCGCCCTGATCGCGCGCGGCAGTGCTTATGCCGCGAAGAAGCAGCCGGCCCGGGCTCTGGAGGATCTGCGCCAGGCCACGCTGCTCGATCCACGCAATCCCGACGGATTCTACGCCCTTGCCGGGCTCTATGGACGCCAGGGCGATCTCGAACAGGCCATCCTCGCCTATGACAGCGTGATCCGGCTCAATCCCAAGCATGTGCTGGCCCTGACCTCGCGGGGCTATGCGCGGGCCAGCCGCCGGGAGTTCGATCTCGCCATCGCCGACTATGACCGTGCGCTGAAGTTCAATCCGCGCCATGCCGAAGCGCTGCGCCTGCGCGGTGCCGTCCACGGCCTCATGGGCGACGATGCCGGCGCCATCGCCGATCTCGACCAGGCCATCGGGCTCGACGGCAGCAATGCGCTGGCCTTTCTCAACCGGGCAGGCGCCTATCGCAAACGTGGCGATTTCGAACGTGCGCTGGCCGACTACGATCGTGCCCTGCAGCTCAAGCCCGGCCTGCCGCAAGCCATCGCGGGGCGCAAGCTGGCCCTCGAGCGCCTACGGAACTGAGAGCGTCCAAGCTGCGAATTTCGTCCCCCGGCCCTCTAACGCAACGTCATGGACATTCCCTAACGTTGCTGTTCATATACGCTCAGATTCTTTCGAGCGTGACTCGGGACCCTGCGGCGGATGAAGGAGGGCTTCGCCGTACTCCCGGTAGGTGCCACCGAGATGCAAGGGCGTTCCGTCAGCATGTCCGAATCCGAAACCACGCCAGCCGATGCCGGCCCGGCAAAGTCCGACGACCGGGACCTCGACAGGGTCATCGCCGAGTTCAGCCAGACCATCGATCGCAAGCCCGACGCCGTCGACACCTTGTACGAACGGGCTCTCGCCTATCACCACAAACGGGCCTTCCCCCAGGCGATCGCCGATTATGACAGGGTAATCGCGCTCGACTCCGGCCATGCCGATGCCCTCTTCAAGCGCAGCATCGTGCATCGCCAGCTCGGCGCCTTCGACAAGGCCACTGCCGATTTCGACCGGGCCGTACAGCTGCTCTGGCGCCGGCAGGTGTTTTCCCCCGCGAAAGAGGCCTGATGGGGCCCTCTTCTTCCGTACCCGCGGCGCCAGATTAACATTTTGTCATCTAAGCTTCACGAACCCCGCCTAAGGGTCGCCAGACCATGGAAACACGGGGGTGTTTTGGAGATGACGGACGTTACATCGGGCCAAAGAAGCGGTCATCCGCTCGACAGGCCAAGCTCTCTCGGCAACCTGCCCAATATCGTGATCGCCTTGATCCTGCTCGGGGGCCTGGGCTATGTCTGCTACGCGCTGGTCGCCGATCTTACCGGCGCGGTGGCCGTGCCCTGGATCCTGCTCGGCCTCGCCTTGCTGATTGCGCTCGGCTTCGAATTCGTCAACGGCTTCCACGATACCGCCAATGCGGTGGCGACGGTGATCTACACCCATTCGCTTCCCGCTGAATTCGCGGTGATCTGGTCGGGCTTCTTCAACTTCCTCGGCGTGCTCACGGCGAGCGGTGCGGTGGCCTTCGGCATCATCTCGCTGCTGCCGGTAGAACTGATCATGCAGGTCGGTTCGAGTGCGGGCCTGGCGATGGTGTTCGCACTTCTGATCGCCGCCATCGTCTGGAACCTCGGCACCTGGTATTTCGGCCTGCCGGCCTCGAGCTCGCACACCATGGTCGGTTCGATCATCGGCGTCGGCCTCGCCAACCAGTTCCTGGCGCCGGCGGGCTCCGCCACCAGCGGCGTCGACTGGTCCCAGGCCAAGAATATCGGCCTGTCGCTGCTGATCTCGCCTCTGTTCGGCTTCTTCCTGGCCGGCGCCCTGCTGCTCCTGATGAAAACCGTGGTGCGCAACAAGGCCCTCTATGTCGAGCCGAAGGGCAACAACCCGCCACCGCTCTGGATCCGTGGCCTGCTGATCCTCACCTGCACGCTGGTCAGCTTCTTCCATGGCTCCAATGACGGCCAGAAGGGCATGGGCCTGATCATGCTGATCCTGATCGGCGTGGTGCCCACCGCCTTCGCCCTCAATCGTACGCCCCACATCAACTATCTCGAGACCTACAAGGCTGCGTCGGCCGCAGCCGGTTCGGTGCTGGGCAACTACATCAAGCCGGGCGTGACGGTTGCTCCTGCCGATGCCAAGGCCAAGGTCGCCGAGGCGGTGCGCACGCGCAACTGGAGCGACGAGACGACGCCGGCCCTGAAGATCTTCATCGAACAGACCACCTCCCAGCTCTCGCCCTACGGCTCGGCCGCGGCGGTGCCCGCGGGACTGGTCTCCAACACCCGCAACGACATGTATCTGATCGGCGAAGCCCTCAAGCTGATCGATTCCAAGAAGCTGCTGCCGGTGTCGGATGCCGATCTGAAGACGATCAAGACCTATCACGTGGCCACCGACAACACGACCAAGTTCATCCCGACCTGGGTGAAGGTCGCCATCGCCCTGGCCCTCGGCCTCGGCACCATGGTGGGCTGGAAGCGCATCGTGGTGACTGTCGGCGAGAAGATCGGCAAGACCCACCTGACCTATGGCCAGGGTGCCTCGGCCGAGATCGTCGCGGCCGCGACGATCGGCGCTGCCGACTATCTCGGCCTGCCGGTCTCCACCACCCATGTGCTGTCGTCGGGTGTCGCCGGCACCATGGCGGCCAATGGCACGGGGCTGCAGATGTCGACAGTCCGCAACCTGATCATGGCCTGGGTGCTTACCCTGCCCGCTTCGATGGCCCTGTCCTTCGTGCTCTTCGTGGTGCTACGCCAGATCATCTAAAGCGGCGCATCCCGTTCGCTGGAATGGCCGCCTTCGGGCGGCCATTTCTTTTTAGACCGACGACATCGCCGCGCGGAAAGCGCGGACCATTTCGACTTGGGTCTGGCGCCGCCCGCCCACCGCAAAGCCGAGGCGAATGGCATCGGCGCTCCAGGGTTCCCCGGCAGCCGAACAGGAGCTGTGCACTTCGACAACGGGCAGGGCCGCCAGCAGCGCGGCAATATTGGCCGGCGTCAATCCCGAGCCCGGCATGATGCCGATGCGGCCGCCGGCTGCCCGATGCAGGCGCACCAATTCGTCCAGCCCCGCGGATGCGGTCAGCGCCCCTCCCGACGTCAGAATGCGCTCGAAGCCGAGCGCGATGGCCGTCTCCAGCGCCGCATGCCGGTCCGGCACCAGATCGAAGGCGCGATGCAGCGTGCTGCCGAGCTCTCGCGCCTGTCCGCGCAAGCGCGTCAGCAGGGCCTCGTCGAGCCTGCCATCGGGCAAGGAGGCGCCCAGCACCACCCCGGCGAGCTCCGCTCCACCCACCGCCTCGATATCGGCCAGCATGAGTTCGCCTTCCCGGACCGAGAAGACGAAGTCGCCGGCCCGCGGCCTGACCATGGCATAGACAGGGATCGGTGCCTGCGCCGCCAAGCGCATCAGGCCTGATGACGGCGTCAATCCGCCAAGCTCGAGCGCCGAGCACAGTTCGATGCGATCGGCGCCACCCTCGATCGCGGCCTCCAGGCTATAGGCGTCGGCAACGCAGACTTCGAGCAGGGCCGTCATGCGCGTTCTCCCTGATGGGCCAAGAGGGCCGCGCCAATCAATCCGGGCTCCGCCGCCAGAAGACTCGGCACCAGCAGCGGCCCGGCGGTCCGCCGCAGGATTCGGCGGCGTACGGCCTCGTCCAGCCTTGATATCAGTTCCGGCACGCTGGCGAGGCCGCCGCCGACCGGCACGATATCGGCGCCGACGATATTGACGGCCAAGGCCAGGGGGGAGGCGACGAGATCGACCTGGCAGGCCACCGTGCGCGCCGCGGCGGCATCGCCGGATCGCCAGGCCGCGATGATCTCGGTACTGTCGCGCTCCTCGTCGGTGAGGTGGCGATGCAGCCTCTCGAGGCCGCGCGCGCCCCCCACCGTGTCGACACAGCCCTTCTGGCCGCAGCCGCAGGCAAAGCGTGGAATCGCGACCGGCGGATCGCCCGCCTCGGTCGCCGCGACCGGTCCATGCCCCCACTCGCCCGCAAAACCGCCAGCCCCGGCGAGGATCCGCCCGTCGATGACGAGGCCGCCGCCGATGCCGGTGCCGATGATGATGCCGAAGACGATGCGATGCCCGCGCCCGGCCCCCTTCACGGCTTCGGCGAGGGCAAAGCAATCGGCATCGTTGGCGACGTGCACAGGCACGCCAAGCCGCTCGGCCAGGTCGGGAGCGAGCCGCCGCCCATCGATGCAGGGAATGTTGGCACAGGTGATGATCTCGCTGCGGGGATCGACGACGCCGGTGATGGACAAGGCGATGACATCCCCTGCCCCGGCTCCGCCTTGCCGCCTCAGATCCGCAAGCACCGCTACGAAGGCCTCGAAATCGCCGAGCGGCGTCGCAACCCGCGCAAAGGGCCTGATCTCGCCTCGCGGCGAGGCGATGGCCGCCTTGATGGCGGAGCCGCCGATGTCGAAGCAGATCGTCATTGACAGAAGGGACCTTCCAAACCGTTGTTTCCTGTATTAGGGCGTGGCGTCAGCTATGATTTCGCACTCCCATGGAGCAAAGCGCGTTTACACACCGACGCTGCGTTGCTCTGACTCTTTGGTTCGACGCGTCTTTGCGATTCTTGGCCACGCCGCCAAATCGCAAAACGCTTTGGAGGAGCTTATAAGGCCGCATGAGGCGCAAGGCAGCACCGACCATCAGCGACGTGGCCGCGCTTGCCGGCGTTTCCAGGGCCGTCGCCTCGCGCGCACTCTCCGCCTCCAAGCGGCCGGTGTCCGGTGACAAGCGCGACCGCGTCCTGGCCGCTGCCGCCGAACTCGGCTACCGCGTCAACCTCCTGGCACAGAGCCTGACGACCAAGACCGTCAATCTCGTCGCCGTCCTGGTCAACCACATTCACGACCTTTCCGACCTCGATCTGTTCGATCTGCTGCTGGCCGAGATCCAGGCGGGCGGCCGGCAGGTCATCCTGGTGCGGGTCGGCTCTACCGACAAGGTCGAGGAATTCCTGCGCCAGGGCGTGGCCTATCATGTCGACGCCGCCCTGGTATTCTCCGATTTCGCCGATGCCGCGACGGTGAGGCGCATGTTCCGCTCCGATCTGGTGATCATGCTCAACGGACGCCACGATCATCGCTCGCCCGCCATCATCCCGGACGAGGCCGTCGGCATCGGCCAGGCTGTCGCGGATGCCGCCGCGAAGGGCGTGAAGCGTGCCAGCCTTGTCACCGGGCGCGCGAGTTCCCTGGTTGAGCAGGCGCGCATCGGCCTTTATCGCCGAGCCTTCCAGTTCCACGACATCCAGCTGCTGCGAACCTGGCAGGGCGACTATTCCTATCGTTCCGGCCACGCCCTGGCACCGGGTCTGCTCGATGGTGGCCAGCCCGACGCCGTTTTCTGCACCTCCGATGCCATGGCGATGGGCATCCTCGACGTCTTTCGGACGGATTTTCCAGACAATCGGCCGGCGCGCTTCCGCCTCTACGGCTTCGACAATCTCTCGCTGCTCGATTTCGAAGCCTATCCGATCTCCTCGATCGGCTATGACAAGGCCGCCTACGTCGCCCGCATGCTGCGCCTGCTCAACGAACCGCCGGCCGGCGAAGGCACGTTCGCGCCGGAGCTGGTGCCGACCCGCTACGTGCCACGCCTGACGGGGTGATAGCCGCCCCCTCACCAAAGAGGGGTCAGCTTGGGCGGATTGGCCTTCTCGCCCCACCACTTCTTGTAATTGGCCTCATAGGCGCCGGACTGGATATAGTCGGACACGAACATGTCGAGCCAGCGCACGAATTCGGGATCGCCCTTGGCCACCGCAATGCCGATGGGATCGTTGGAATAGAGCCCCGGCAGTGTGACCAGCGAGGGATTCTTGGTGGCGAGATAGTCGAGTAGGGATGAATCCTCGATCGCCGCATCCACGCGCTTTTGCTGGAGCTGCAGCACGCCATCGGGCGCGAACTGGTCGACATAGACGAGATTGGTGGTCGGCACCGCCTTCTTGAGGAAACTTTCGCCGGTGGTGCCGCGCCCCACCACCACGGACTTGCCGCCGAGATCTTCCAGCTTGGTGATGCCGGCATCGGCCTGCACCAGGATGCGTAGGCCCGCCCGGTTATAGGGAATGGAGAAGTTCACCGTCTTCGCCCGTTCCAGCGTGGCCGAGGTATTGGCGACCACGATGTCGAGCTGTCCGGAGACCAGCATCGAAATGCGGGCGTCGCCGGAGACATCGGTGAATTCCACCGGTACGCCCAGTTTCTCGGCGAGAAGATTGGCGACGTCGACGTCGTAGCCGACCGGATTGTTCTGGGCATCGCGGAAGCCGATCGGCTCGCCGCCCAGCGAGACGCCGATGCGCACGCTGCCGCGCGAACGGATGTCGTCGAGCTTGCCGGCAAATGCCGGCAGGGCGGCGCAGGCGGCGATCGCCAATCCCAATAATGCAGACAGAATCTTCTTCATGATTGTGCACTCCCCTCTGTCAGATTGTTCTTGCTGGCCGGAGCTCGGGCTCGGCCATGGTATCGTCCCACAGCCAGTAGCGGATCTCGCCCTCGCAGCGGAAATTGACAACCTCGTGGCGGCCCTGGGCATCGGCCGCATGGATGACCACGCCGCCGAGAAAGCCCTCGCGGAGCTCGGCGAGCTCCTCCACGGCGAGATCGACAGCCTCGCGCAGCGAGCGGCCAAGCTTGAGGGCGAGCACGATGGTGCGCGCGGTGGCGCAGCGCATGGTCATCTCGCCGGTATGGGTGCAGGCGGCGGCGCCGTAGCGGCTGTCGGCATAGAAGCCGGCGCCGGGAATGGGGCTGTCGCCGAGGCGGCCCGGATATTTCCAGGCCCAGCCCGAGGTCGAGGTCGCCGTGTGGCTGCCGCGCCTTGCGTCGGTGCTGAGAAAGACGGTGGTATCCCTCACTCGCTCCGGATCTGTGATCGCATGCGATAAAGGCGCGAGCGGTATATCGGGAAAGCGAGCCAGCTGCTCGGCTTCGAGCTCGACTTCGAGGCGTTCGCGCCAGACGCGCCTGGAATCGTCGATCAGCACCTCATCGACGGAGAAACCGATTTCACTGGCAAAGCGCCGGGCGCCCGCTCCTGTCAGCATGACATGGGGCAGGCGTTGCATCACCGCCTGGGCCAAGGCGGCGACCGGGATGGTATCGGGCACGGCGCCGACCGCCCCCACCTCCCTCGTGGTGCCGTTCATCACGGCGGCATCGCATTCCATTACGCCAAGCATGTTGGGCCAGCCGCCATAGCCAACGCTGCGCACGCGCGGTTCCGCCTCGACCTGCCCGATGCCGGCAACCATGGCATCGAGGCTATCGGCACCGGCCCGCAGCATCTCGACCGCGAGCGGGAATCCAGGCCAGGCTTCGGCATTGGCAAGGAGCAGCATGATGGAGCCTAATCTTTCCGCATTTTCGAAAGGAATTGCGCGATGCGCGGATGGTCGCGCCCGACTTCGGGAGCAAAAAAGGCTTCCGTCGGCAGGTCGACCAGCAACCTTCCATGTTCGAGGAAGACGATGCGATCCGAGATGCGCCGGGCGAATTCCACCTCATGGGTGACGAACAGCATGGTGGTGCCGGTGCGGGCGAGCTTGGCCAGGATGGTGAGGACCTCGGCGGTCATTTCCGGATCGAGCGCGCTCGTCACCTCGTCGAGCAGGAGATAGCGCGGGTTCATGGCGAGCGCCCGGCAGATGCCGACACGCTGGCGCTGGCCGCCCGAGAGCTGGGCCGGAAAGGCACCCGCCTTGTCGCCCATGCCGACCTGCTCCAGCAGGACGATAGCGCGGTGCTCGGCTTCCACCCGAGCCTGGCGCAGCACTTCCAGTGGCGCCAGGGTGATGTTCTGCAGCACGGTCAGATGCGGATAGAGATTGAAGAGCTGGAACACGGTCGCCGAACGCTTGCGCGCCTCGACGAGGTCGCGCGGCCTGGACACGTCGAAATCGTCGATGGTGATGCGGCCGGCGTCGAGCCTCTCCAACCCGTTGATGCAGCGGATCAGGGTGGACTTGCCCGAACCGGACGAGCCGAGCACGGAGACGACCTGCCCCGGCTCGATGGCGAGGTCCACGCCGTCGAGCACCCTATGTGCGCCGAAATCCTTGCAGACTTTCTCGACTTTCAGCACGTCAGATACCTCTCCAGGCGCTATGGGCCCTGAGCCTCGTCTCGTAACGCGCACCCAGCCAGGCCAACGTCTTAGCCGCCGCATAGTAGAAGAGGCCGACCACGCTCCACACCACGAAGGGCTTGAGCGTGCGCAGGTTGAGGATGTTGCCGACCTTGGTCAGGTCCATCACCCCGATCACCGAGATCAGCGAGGTGACCTGGAGCTGGTTGACCAGGAGCCCGGTCAGCGGCCCGATGGCGAAGGCCGTGGCCTGGGGCGCCACCACATGCTTGAGCACCTGCCAGCGAGAGAGGCCGAACACCCTGGCGGCTTCGAGCTGGTCGCGCCCCACCGCGTCGATCGCCGCCGTGGCGATCACATAGACGAAGGCGGCCGTGTTGCCGGTCAGGGTGATCGATGCCGCCGTGACGGGCGTGACGTTGATCTTCAGGAAGGCCGGCAGGCCGAAGAAGACCAGGAAGAGCTGCACGAGGACGGGCGAGTTCTTCAGCAATTCGGTCACGGCCGTCAGGACGGGGTTCAAGCCGGGCAGACGATAGAAGCGCAGCCCGGCCAGCAAGGCGCCGAGCGCGAGCCCGGCCAGCGTAGTGCCGGCGAACAGGCCGAGGGAAACGCCCAGCCCCTGCACCAGCAATACCAGGTCGTAGGGCGTGAATTCGGTGTAGCGCATCAGCGGACCGCCTCCATCATGTCGCGGTTGAGGCGGCGATGGATGAGGCTGATGGCGAGCGAGATGAGGTAGGTCATGGCGGCATAGAGGACGAGCAGCGCCGCATAGACCTCGAAGGGGCGGAAGGTGTTGGAGGCCACGATCTTGGCCGTGCCGGTCAACTCGTTCAGCGTGATGACCGAGAGGATCGAGGAGGTCAGGACCAGATTGACGAAGACCGAGCCCAGCGGTCGGATCGAGGTGCGCAGGGCGATCGGCATGACGATGCGGGTGAAGATGGCGCGCTTCGACAGGCCGCTCACTTCCGCCGCCTCCAGGATGCCGCTGTCGATGGCGAGAATCCCCGAGCGGATCACGTCGGAGGCGAAAGCGCCGCCGGCGATGGAGAGCGCGATCACCCCTGTGGCGAAGGCGTTGAGATAGATGCCGATCTCGGGCAGCCCGTAATAGAAGAAGAAAAGCTGCACGATGAAGGGGATGTTGCGGAAAAGGTCGACATAGACGAAGGCAACCCGCCGCAACCAAGGCGAGGCCGACGTGCGCGCGATCGCCACCAGCGCCCCGCAGACGAGGCTGCCGGCGAGAGCGAGGACACAGGCCTCCAATGTCAGCAGCGCCCCCTGGGCGAGGAAACCGACATAGGGCGTGAGGATGGCGAGATCGAAGCGCATGCCCGCTTCTTTGCTAAGTGAAACCGGTTTCACTCTGTGTTACGAACCCGGTGGTGTCAAGGAGCCGAGACGAGAGCGCCGGTCCGGGAACGGATATCTCAACGACATGCCACATGTCGCGATAGGCGCTCCCGGGTCTTGTTTTCGGGAAAGGAAGAGCGGACGGAGCGACAGGAAGTTCTGTCGCCAGGATGTCCGCTCCCGGGATATCGCTCAGCGAGCGGCTTCCCAGCCCTTGTAGTTCGCCAGATTCTCGCTGGTGATCAGCACGGGATCGAGCAGGATGACGTTCGGATCCGGCTTCTTGCCATCGACAATCCCCGCCGCCAGTTCCAGCGACTTGCCGGCCATGGCATAGGGATCCTGCGACGCAGAGGCCTTGATCATCGAGGTGCCGCTCTTGAGCTGGACCTCGATATCCGGGGCGCCATCGACGCTGGTGATGAAGAATTCGCTGCGGTTGAGCTGCTTGGCGGCGAGTTCGACGCCGATGGCAGTGGGGTCGTTGATCGCGAAGACGGCGTCGACTTTCTGGAAGCGGGTGAGCAGGCTCTGGGCGATGGCAAGCCCGCCATCGCGCGAGCCCTTGGCGTCCTGGTCGTCGGAGAGAATCTTGATGTCGGGGCTCTTGGCGAACACCTCCTTGCAGCCCTTGACGCGATCGGTCACCGAGGAGACCTGCGGCCCGTTGACGATCAGGACACTGCCTTTGCCCTTGAGCTGGTCGACGATGTACTGGCAGGCTTCGGAGCCAGCCTTGACGTTGTCGGTCATCACCGTGACATCGGCGCCAGCCGCGGCGACGTCGAAGGCCGCCACCACGATGCCGGCAGCCTGTGCCTTCTTCACGGCCGGCAGGATCGCCTGCGGATCGACGGCGTTGAGCATGATGACGTTCACACCGGCGGCGATGAAATTGTCGATCTGGGTGAACTGCTTGTTGAGGTCGTAATCGGAGGAAACCGACGTTACTTCGGCGTTGGGATTGATGGCCTTGGCCTTGTCGGTAATGCCCTTGATCGTGGCGACGAAGAAGGGATTGCCGAGCGAACCGACCGAAATGCCGACCTTCTTCAGGCTCTGGGCCGATGCCGGGCCGGCAAGCCCCAGCGCCAGGGCCATGGCGGCCCCCGTCAACGCGGCGCCTGCAATGCGACGTGAAAACTTCATATGGCTCTCCTCTGGAAACCCTTCCTCCTCCTGCGGCCTCTGAACCGTCAGGGAGGCAAAAGGTCCGGGAGCACCGGTCCAAAGTCAAGCGTACCGGCGGGGTGGACAGCGAAATAATCGGACAAATGCAAGACCGAGCTGCCGGCGCCGGCTGCGGGGCCCGTGGAGGCCCCACCGCTCCGTCACTTCACCTGATATTCCACCCGGCGATCGAAGGAATAGAGGTCGTCGCGGCTGTATTTGGAGCGATCGTCCGCCGCGAAGGGGTCGCGGGCACCGCGGCCTTCCACCCGGATCACCAGGGTCAGGCCGCGATGGCGCAGGGCGTCGGCCACGGTCCGGGCTCGGGCCCGCGACAGGTCCATATTATATTGGGGATCGCCGCGCTCGTCGGTATGGCCGGTCAGGATCACCGCGCCGGCGCTCTGGGTCTTGAGGAAATTGAAGAGGTCGTCCACGGCCTTGTCGCCGTCAGGCGTCAGCACCGCCTCATTGGTGTTGAAGCGGATCGGCACCGGCACGGACACCGCGGTGAAATTGCGGAAGGTCGGCACCATCACGCCTTCGGCCTGGCCCCGTACGCCGCGCGAGGAAATATAGCTGGGCGCGAGCGACTTGGCCTGATAGGCGCGCTTGGCCAGATATTCCTCGATCTCGCGTGGCGGCGCCTTGGGCACGTCCTTGACGTTGCGGATGTCGTTGATGGCCGCTTCATAGGCCTCCACCGCGGCCGGATAATCCTTGCCGTCATATTTGACGTCGCCCAGCGCCATCGCCACCTGCCAGGGCCGGGCGATCGCCGCCGCACTGGCAACGGCCTGCGAGCTGTAGCCTCCCCCCGCCTGTTCGCCGCCGAGCAGGACGGCAAGGGCGATCGAGCGGCGTGCCTTGGCGACATAGGCGCTGTCGCAGGTCGTATCCTTGGCGATCGCATCCGCCAGCGCCGGCAGGGCATCGGCCTTGCCGGCCCCGATCGCCGCCTTCACCTCACCATCCAGGCTGGCACAATCGGCCAGGGCTGCGCTTGCCGCCGCTAGGCCGATGGCCGTGGCGGCGCCGAGCTTCAGGATGAAGGAGACGCCCATTCTCACCTCCCTCAACGCACCGGGATCACGATGGCAGTGGACGCGACCGACTGCTTGGCGGCGTCGGGAGCGCCGGGTGCCACCTTGTTGCCCAGGGCCTGCTGGATCTTGGCGAACTGGGCCTGCTTGCGGCTGTCATTGTCAAGGCCGGAGGCTTGCTGGCGGTCCTCATTGGCTTCGACGATGATCTGGCGGGTCAGGCCCTGCTCGAAATTGGGGATCGAGGCAAAGCTGTTGGCCACCGGATCGACCGTCGTGCCGGCGATGCTGCGCGTCGCATTACCCACGCGGCAGACAGCCACCACCTTCTCCTGGCCGGGATCGCGCAGCTTGAAGGCGAATTTCGAGCCGGAACCGCCCAGCACCACCCGCTCTCCCGCCCGAACCGCATTTTCGGTCTGGAACTTGTTGGGAAAGATGATGGTGCCGGTGCCCATCTTGTCGACATTCACCACGAAAAGGTTGCAGTCACGGGTGGAGATCACCTGCAACACCGCCTTGTCGCCGATGTTATAGGCGCTCTTGTCCGAGGTCAGCTGCAGATCGAAGGAACCGCCGGACGCAGGCTTGTCGATCGGCGGCGCCACGGCCTGGGCACCTTCGAGCTTGGAGGTATCGAGCACACGATCCTCGGTGGCGCCTTCCACGAATTTCAGGAAGAGCTGCTCGAACTGGTCGCGCGGCACGATGCCCTGCTCCAGGCGCCGCATCAGGGCGATGGCCTCGGGACCGGCGTCGATGAAGCGCTGCTTGAACTCTTCCGGCGGATAGCCGTATTCGGCAGCAGCCCGGCGCAGCGAAAGGTCGTCCTCATAGCGCTTGAACAGGGCATTGGTCATCTCGACGCCGGCCAGCTTGAGCGTGGGGTCGAGGCCGGCCCGCTTCATCGCAGAGTTGAAGCGCTGGAAGTCGTCCTCGATGATCGCATCCATCTTGGCATTGTCGGGATAGAGCGAGGCGACGGTATCCCGGATGTCCTTGGAGAAGGAACGGTCGGCGGTCACCGCCTTGCGCACCTCGTCCTTGGCCTTGCGCATGCCCTGGTCGTGGCAGCCCATGCAGGAAATGCCATTGGTGACCGAAAGGTCGCGCCGCGAGGGATCGCGCACGATCTGCGTCGGTCCCTTGTCGAGGCGCTCGCCGTTGGACTTGTTCAGGTAATAGCCCTGGAAGCCGTTGGGCAGGGAGAAGATGCTTTCGCCGCCATCATGATGGAAGCCGTTGGCGATGCCGTCCTGCTCCGGACCGAGCGGATGCAGGAACAGGCTCTGCTTGCCCTTCGAACCGGCGAAGTCGTAGGAGGTCCAGAAATAGCCGGTGCTGATGGGATGGCGTTCGATCAGGCGGTTGTTCTGCGACACGCCCGACTTCTGGAAGCCGGCACGTTGGGCAATGAACTTGTTGATGTTGTCCGCCATCGGCACGCCGAGCTTGTCGGTCAGGCCGGGAAAGTCGTTGGGCAGCTGCAGCAGCGTGTCATAGAGCGGGGGCTGGGAGGCCGTGAAGGCAAACCAGTCGCCACGCACATAGGGCAGTTCGGTATTGGTCTGCTGAGCGATGAAATCGTAGGCCCGCACATCCGGCTTGGCGGCGTAGGGATAGTTGGCGAGCACCGTGTTCCAGTCGCTTTCCTGCCAGCCCAGGTCCTCGAGATTGACCGCCACAATGGTCTTGGCCTCGTCGACGGTGGCGAGCTTCACCACGTCGGAACGGCGGCCGAGGCCGTTGATCAGCTTGACCAGGCCCTGGCGATAGACGTTCATCGCTTCGTCGCTGGCACAGGCATTGTAGAGATTGGTCAGCGTGAAATAGCGCATGCCGCGGACGCGATGATCGTCCTGCTTCTGCAGGTCGGCCGAGATCGCGGCGACGATGTCCTCGGACGTGACGAATTTGCGCCCGGTGCAGGCGGCGGCCTCCTGGTCGCCGGTGGCCTTGATCCAGGTGCGCAGCGCCTCGATATCCGCCGTCGTGACTTCCGGTTTCGTGGTGTCGAACTCGTAGTTCACGTCATACGGCATCTCCTTGTTGAGCACCTGCTGGAACAGCTTGGAGCCCTCGGGATTGCCGGCCTGAACGAGATGCGGATCCGCGGCGATCTCGTCCAGATGCAGGATATTGCCGAAATTCTTGGCCGGCTTCTCGCGGTTGAGCATGCCGTTCTGGTGGCAGCGCGAGCAATGCTTGTCCAGGACGTCGAAGGCGGCCTTGGCGATCGGATCGCTCGGCACCTTGATGTCGGCGGGAATGCCTGCGGCTGCGGCCGGGGCGGGTGCAGGCGCAGGTGCCGCCGGGGCGGGAGCCGCCGCCGGGGTCG
>NZ_JASGFM010000049.1:0-47250 GCF_047605565.1 Labrys sp. (in: a-proteobacteria) | reverse complement strand
TGCGGCCGGGGCGGGTGCAGGCGCAGGTGCCGCCGGGGCGGGAGCCGCCGCCGGTGTCGGTGCCGGGGCAGGCGCCGGCTCTGGAGCCGGTGCGGCAGCAGGCGCGGGAGCCGGTGCGGCAGGTGCAGGAGCGGGAGATGCTGCCGGAGCGGGAGCGGGAGCCGGGGTCGCGGCAGGGGCAGCGGCCGGTTCGGGTTCGGGCTCGGGCTCCACCACCGGTGCGGCAGGCGCCGCCGCAGGTGCCGGCGTGGGCTTGGGCGCCTCGGGTGCGGCTGCGGCCGGCGCAGGGGCAGGAGCCTCGGCCTGTGCCGGAGCGGCCGGCTTGGCGGTTGCCGGCGTCTCGGCGGCCGCAGGAGCGGCACTGTTCTGGGTGCTGGTCTGGGCAAAGACCTGCGAGGTCGAGGCCGCCAGCCCCACCGTCAGCAGGGCGCCCGCGACCATCAGGCCGGCGATGCGCAAGGGATTGCGGTAAAACATGACGGTCTCCTCACGGGACGATTTGGCGGAAGGGAGCGGCGAAGCCGCGCCCTCCGAATTGCTTGTTGGCCTGGGCGTCTGCCGCCTGCCCGGCAAGGACGAGCCAGCGGCCCGAACCGGGCAGCGCCCTGCCGGTCGACGGTTTCGGCCGCATGATCGCTACCATCGGACCGGCGGTAAAGTCGTTCTGGCGGCAGGTCATCGCGAACTCCTCACGGCACGATTTCATAGCGCATGGTCGCGACGGAGCGTCCAACCGCCTTGGCATTGGCCTTGACACTGTCCGCATTGGCAGGCCTGGCAAGGCTGTCGGCAAGTTCGGGCAGCACCTGGTCATTGACTTCGTCCTGTGGGATCACATCGATCTTGCGCGTGACGAAGCCTTTCGACAGCTTCAGAGGATCGATCGCAACCAGCGCCAGGACTGTACCTTTTGTCACAGAGGTCGCATCGAAGCGCATGCCGTAGCTGGCATCCGGCACCATGATCGGGCTGCCCGCACGGATGCGGCCATCCTTGCCGTGGGCGGCGGCGATGGCATTGGGGAAGAGCTGCACCACTTCACCCTCGTCGGAGACCGACAGCAGGATCAGGAAGCCGTCCTGCGACGAGGTCACCTTGAAGCGCATGTCCTTGGTACCCAAACGCACGGGCGAAGGTGGAATCTGTTCGACGCTGACGCTGTCCGACAGTTTGGCGCCCAGCAGGTCGAGGATCTTGTCTGCCGTCGGCTTGCCCTGGTTGAGCGCCTCGCCACTGCCTGTCTTGTCGGCCGCGACCTTGAGGGCAGCGCCCTCCCCCGACAGCATCGGCGTCAGGCCCATCTCGCAACGGTCGCGATGACGCCCGCAATAGGCCGAGGATTGCGCCCTGACATAGTCGAGCAGTTCCTGGTTCGAGACGGTGCCGTTGCCATTGGCGTCGGCCAGTCCCTTCTCGATGCCATCGGCAAAGGCCGTGGTGAAGACGCCGCGATAGGCAGGTGCGGCTTCCTCGTCGACCAGGGCGGTCTGGGCGGGCGAGACCGCCTGCCACTTGACGAAATCCGCTCCTGCCGGCTCGGGGGCGGCCACCGGCTCCTCACCGAGCGCGGGCTCGACCACGATCGAACGGGTGGAGCCATCGAGCTGCGGCGAGCGGGCCGCCGGGTTCCCCCCGACGCTGGCTTCCACGCTGATCGCCCGCGTCACGGTGCCGGCATGGCTGGAATCGATCACTTCCGTGATCCGGCGGCCGGCAAGCCTGCCGAGCTGCCGGTCGATCTCGTTGCGACTCAGCGCATTGCCGAAACCGCCCGGCTTCGTGGTGGCGTCGAACGGCAGAAGAATGTCCTCGCGCCCGCCGCCCGTCTTGGCGGACTGGCCCTGGCCGGCGAAATAGAAGAACACCCGCTCGCCCGGCTTGCTGCGGCCAAGCCAGTCCTGCAGGCCGGTGCGAATGGCCGCCGTGGTGGCCCGATCGTCGACGAGGAGCCGGATGTCGTCCTGGCCGTAGCCGAGCGTACCCGTCAGCAGGGCCTGCATGCGCAGGGCATCGGCACGGGCGCCGCCCCCGAGCTCGGCCGAAAGCTTGCTTTCCCGATAGGTGTCGATGCCGACGATCAGGGCCTTGTCGGCCAAGGCCGGGCCGGCGGTCACCAGGGCCGCCAAGCCCGTACCGATCAGGCCCGTAGCGATCTGGAGGTGCCGCATGAAGCGCATCATGGCGTCCCCGCGCTGGTGAAGACATTGGCGATGCCGACCGTGACCGACTGGCCGCTAAGGGCGTTCTTCAGCGTGTCGGGCAGGTCCTGGGCAGCCTGCGGGCTCGACAATTTCTGCAGGGCGGTATGCAGCTGGTCCAGTGGCTGGTCGGACAGGATGGCGACCAGATGCTCGGCACCGAAAGGAGGATCACGCACCTGCAGCGGCAGGGTGAACGGCTTGTCGCTCCAATCCTCGTCGCGTTCGGCCTGGGAGGTCGGATAGAGGAATTCGACCTTGCCGTTGGGCGGCAGGTTGAACAGCGTCATGAAACGGTGGTTGGAGGCGGCGAGGCCCACCGTCAGCTTTTCGCCGCGGTTGAAGGTACGCGAGCCGCCCGCCACTTCGAAAGGCTGGATCGAGCCCCCCGCCATGGCCTGCAGGAAAGAGATCGCACGCCATTTGGCGACGATGCCGCCGAGACCGGAAGGCTGCACGCCCTCTGCCACCACGCCGGCCACGCGCTTTTCCACCGTGCCGGCCGCCGCATCATAGACGAGATCGGCCCCGGCCTCGTCGCTCACCAGCGTCGCGCCAGGGGGCGCTTCGGCGAGGTTGCCATTGCGCACGGCGAGCTTGAGCTGGGTATTGGCCGCGACCTGTTCGGCAACGGCGATCGCCTTCACGATATCGTCCTGGCTCCCCGCCGGGCCGGCCGCGACGGAGCGGAAGACGGGAATGTCGCGGCTGATATCGGGGAAGGACTGCGAGACCTGCTGGCTCTGCGTCGCCTGCAGCACGAAAGCGCGCACGAAGGCGACGAGTTCCTTCTCGGTGGTCACGCCGTCATGATTGGCGTCCGCCTTGCCCTCCAGCGCACGCGAAAAGGCATAGGACAGGGCGCCGCGCGGCTGGCCGTCGATCGCCACCTCCGGCACCAGCTTGTCGTCGGCAACGCCCGCCAGGAAGGTGAACGGATCATTGGCGGCGATCTTGGTGGAGACGTCGGGCACGGGCGGGGCGAATTCCAGCAATTCCTCGCGCGAGATCTTGGCCTGGGGCGTCGCTCTGTAGGTCAGGCCCAAGGTGACCGAACGATACATCGTGCCGGAGTTGCAGGCATCGATGACGACGATGGGATAGACCTGCCTGGCCGCAGCCTGCTTGAGCAGTACGGCCATTTCCTTGTCGACGATGCGGTTGAGAGCGCCTGGCAGCTTGGGGGCGAAATCCGTCATCACCAGGATGTTGTTCAAGCCGTCCGGTGAATCGGGATCGTTCGGCTTGCCTGGCTCGCGCGAGCCATGGCCGGCATAGGTGAAGTAGAAGGTGTCGCCGGGTTGGGCCTGATCCATCAGCTCCTTCCAGGCGGCCAGGATATTGGGCTTGGTCGCCTGCTTGTCCGTGATCAGGGTCAGCTTCTTGACGCCGGCCTTGGTCAGCGCCTGGGCGATATCCTTGGCATCGTTGACGGCGCCGTGCAGGGAGTTGATCGGCGCGTCATAGGCGTCGATACCCACCACCAGCGCATAGGAATCGGCAGCCAGCACCGGTGAAGCGAGAACCAGCCCCGCCCCGGTCAGAACCGCCCTGATCGACGTCAGTATTCTCGGCGCTCGCACCACGTGTCGTCCCTGCCTGAAGCAAAGCGCGCTTATGAAAAACGCCGCCTGGCTCTTACTCTTTGTTTTGACGCGCTCTGCGTGATTCCTCCGGGACAGGAGCGCCCCGCCCCGGAAAACCTGCCCGGAGCGCGGTCCTGTCAATTGATCGGACCGCCCCCCGGGCCTTTGTTTCAACGCATAATCCTATCCAAAAAGCAGTGCAGCTTCTTGGGACTATGTTCTAGGGCTTCTTCGGCGCCTTGCCCGGGATCGCCGGCAGCGTCACAAGGAAGGCCGCCATCGCCTTGCGGTCGTCGTCGCTGAGATGGCCCGTATTCTGGATCACCTCAGCCATGCTGCCACCGGCCGAATCGTAGTCAGGCGTGAAGCCATCCTTCAGGAAACTCGCGATCTGTGCCTCGGTCCAGCTGCCGATACCGTCGGCATGGGGGGTGATGTTGGGCACCCAGCCCTTGCCTTCCGGATCGGGCCCGCCCGAGAAGCGTTTATCCGCTTCAATACCGCCAAAGGCGTTGCGCGGGCTGTGACATTCGGAACAGTGCCCCGGACCGAGCACCAGATAGGCGCCGCGATTCCACTCGACGCTTTTGGACGGATCGGGCTTGAAGGGCTTGTCGTCGAAGAACAGGAACTTCCAGCCGCCGAGCAGCCGGCGGATGTTGAAGGGAAAGCCGATCGCATGCGGCTTGTCGACGGTATCGACCGCCGGCAGCGTCTTCATATAGGCATAGAGATCGCGCACATCCTCCAGCTTCAGCTTGGCGTAGGAGGTGAAGGGAAGAGCCGGATAAAGATGCTCGCCCTCGCGCCCGACGCCGCGCTGCAGGGCGTTGACGAACTCCAATTCGCTCCAGGCGCCGATACCCTGCTTGGCATCGGGGGAAATATTGGGGGCGTAGAAGGTGCCGAAGGGTGAGCCCAGAGCCAGGCCACCGCCGAGCTTGAGCCGCTCTTCCTGGCCGGGCGACTTGTGGCAGGAGACGCAGCCACCGACGTTGAAAATGGTCTCGCCATTGGCAAGGTTCGGCTTGTAGTCGGCCGTGAGAACGGAGGCCGGCAAGGGCGAGGGTTGCGTGACGAACCAGAATACGCCCAGCCCGATCAGGCCGAGCACCACCAACCCACCGAGTATTCGCTTGAGTGACATCCGGGAAAGCCCCCTTTTCCGGCTTGAACGCCATTGTCCAGGCCTGTCTCGCCCGACAGCCGCCGCCCCGGTTTTATTCCCGGTCCGCACCCGCCCGCAGGATTCCCGGCCCTTATCGTCTTTTGACCCGGCCGTCCCGTTGCGGCATGTCCCCGGGTCATCGAGGCGTCGTGTGATGTGGCGGAGCCGCCAGCCACCGCGAAGACGCCTCAAAACGACATTACCGGGACGAGCCCGGCAATGTCAGCTTGAGATCAATTTTCGGTGAAGCATCCCGGCAGGTCTGCTCCAACCTCAGTTCTTCTTGATGCGGTAGGTGCCGTGGCAGGCATTGCAATTGGAGGCAACCGTGCCGAAAGCCTTGGCGAAGCTGGCCTGATCGGCGGCGGCAAGAGCAGCGGTTGCATCGGTGCCGAGCTTGGCGGCTGCAGTCTTGAAGCCAGCCTGGTCCTCCCAGATCTTCGGCGCGGCGGTGGTCGGATCGGTGCCGCCGGTCTTGCTGTCATCGGGGAAGAGCGTGGGCAGCTTGGCCGAGTCGTCGATATAAACCTGCAGCAACGCCTTGACCTTGGCCGCGTCGAACGGCGTCTCGCCCTTGGCGACCGCCGCCAGTTCCTTGGTGTTCTTGGCCATGGTCTTCATCAAGGCCTGACGATCCTCGATCGGGCCGGCGAAAGCCGAGGCGGCGCCGACAGCAACCAGAGCGGCGGCAATAACGAAACGTTTCATACAGTTCTCCCTCACATGGGCAAAACGACGCGGTGGCGAATAGCACCTTTTTTTTGTTTCAATCGCAAGTGGGTAGCTTTGAATTATTTCAAATCATACGGCAGATTTTGCGCTTGACCTTTGCGGATGTCATGGTCGCGTCACGCCTGATCGCCGGGGCCGGACCGGCATGCGTTCGGCCGCTGGCCGGCATCGTCGATCAAAAAAGTATCGGTCTTCACATCGATGGCTGGTAGCTGGCGCCACCGCCATGCAGTAGGCTTCCTCATACCGGGCAAGCCTCGACAAGAAAGATGCCAAGCTCCGGGATAGGGGAGGCGAAGGCGATGGAGCCACAGCTCGAACTGGTGCAGATCCATAGCGGCGAATCCTTCATCGTCTGGGCGCATGGCTACCCCTTCCGTACGGTTCGCTGGCATTTTCATCCCGAATACGAGATTCACCTGATCACCGATACCAACGGGCACTACTTCGTCGGCGATTTCATCGGCGACTTCGTGCCCGGCAATCTGGTGATGACCGGCCCCAACCTGCCGCACAACTGGATCAGCGACGTTCCCGAGGGCACCACCATCCCGCGCCGCTGCATCGTGCTGCAATTCACCCAGACCTTCATCGAATCCTGCATCGGCGTGTTCCCTGAACTCGAGCCGGTCGCCACCCTGCTGGACGAGAGCCGGCGCGGCCTCCTGTTCCGGCCCGAGGCCGGCGAAACTGCCCGCAAGGTCCTGACGGCGCTTCTCAATGCCCATGGGGCGGAGCGCATCGCCCTGTTCGTGCAGCTGCTCGGCCTGCTCACCGCCGACAGGGGCCGCAAGAACCTCACCAGCGCAGGCTATCTCCCCGACCCCTCGGCCTATATGTCCGGCGGCATGAACCGGGCGCTCGCCTATGTCGGGGAACATCTCGAGGGTAATATGAGCGAAGGCGCGATCGCCGCCATTGCCGGGATGACGCCGGGCGGCTTCTCGCGCGCCTTCAAGCGCCACACCGGCATGACCTTCGTGCACTATGTCAACCGCATGCGCATCAACCTGGCCTGCCAGCTGCTGATGAGCGAGAAGAGCCCTGTGACCGACATCTGCTTCCGGATCGGCTTCAACAACCTGTCGAATTTCAACCGGCATTTCGCCCTGCAGAAGGGCATGTCGCCGAGCCGTTTCCGCGCCCTGTTCAACGAAAACCGCACCGCCAATTTCGCGGCGTGACGGCGGTTCCATCAGCAGACCGCGACCACGAACAATCGATACCCCAGCCCAGAGGAACGCCATGCCTGCCAGCAATTCGAGAATGACGGCCATCGTCTGCCACGGCCCCGAGGACTACCGCGTCGAGGAAGTCGGCCGTCCGGTGGCCGGCCAGAACGAGCTGGTCGTGAAGATCGGCGCCTGCGGCATCTGCGCCAGCGACTGCAAATGCTGGTCGGGCGCCGCCATGTTCTGGGGCGGCAAGAACCCCTATGTGAAGCCGCCCGTCATCCCCGGTCATGAATTCTTCGGCTATGTCGAGGAGCTGGGCGCAGGAGCGGCCGAGCATTTCGGCGTGAAGGCCGGCGACATGGTGATCGCCGAGCAGATCGTGCCCTGCGACCGCTGCCGCTATTGCCGCTCGGGCAGCTACTGGATGTGCGAGGTGCACAACATCTTCGGCTTCCAGCGTGAAGTCGCCGATGGCGGCATGAGCGAATATATGAAGTTCCCCTCCACCGCCCGTGTGCACAAGATCCCAGCGGAGATGCCGCTGGCCGATGCCGCG
Organism: Labrys sp. (in: a-proteobacteria); assembly: GCF_047605565.1. Taxonomy (NCBI): domain Bacteria; kingdom Pseudomonadati; phylum Pseudomonadota; class Alphaproteobacteria; order Hyphomicrobiales; family Xanthobacteraceae; genus Labrys; species Labrys sp. (in: a-proteobacteria). Next base: position 39,835 of record NZ_JASGFM010000049.1, on the reverse strand, counting down.
GTGATCGAGCCCTTGTCCTGCGCCATCCACACGGTGCAGCGCGGCGACATCCAGCTTGCCGACGTGGTGGTGATCGCCGGCGCCGGCCCTCTCGGCCTGCTGATGACCCAGGTCGCCCGGCTGAAGACGCCCAGGAAACTGGTGGTCGTCGACCTGATGGAAGACCGGCTGGAGCTCGCCAGGGGTTTCGGGGCCGACGTCACCATCAATCCCAAGATGCAGGATGTCGACGAGGTCGTGCGCTCCCTCACCGACGGCTATGGCTGCGACGTCTATATCGAGACCACCGGCCATCCCTCGGGCGTTACCCAGGGCCTGCAGATCATCCGCAAGCTCGGGCGCTTCGTCGAATTCTCGGTCTTCGGCAAGGAGACCTCGGCGGACTGGTCGATCATCGGCGATCGCAAGGAGCTCGACATCCGCGGCGCCCATCTCGGCCCCTATTGCTACCCGATCGCCATCGACCTGCTGACGCGGGGGCTGGTGACCTCGAAGGGCATCGTCACCCATCAATATGACCTGGCCGACTGGGACGAGGCCCTCAAGCTCGCCAACTCCACCGACTCGATCAAGGTGCTGCTGACGCCGGGCTATCGCAAATAAGGCCCTAAGCAGGAAGGCGGCTCGCTGAAAGAGAAAAAACTCCGAATTGTCATAGCCGGGCTTGGCCCGGCTATCCGGAAGCCGCCCGCACAACCGGGGTCGAGGCTGGATTGCCGGGTCAAGCCCGGCAATGACAAAGGTCGTGCAAGCCCGACAAGGCTCAAGTCAACTCTATCGCCCCCAAGCAGCGTTTTCCTGCTTGGGCGGCTCCGATCTTCCGTCCAACAGGTCAAAGCACAGGCAGGGATCGTCCCTCGTCTTCTCTCCCAAGCAGAGGGGAACCCTGCCCGAGGGCCGGCGCGTCTTGCGTCCCAGCGCGCCGGCCCTCATATCTTGCGCAAACGGGCATCTGTTTCGCCCCCGGATCCGCATGAACTATCTCGCCCATCTCCTGCTCTCGCCGCCCGATGCGGCGTTCCGGGTCGGCAATCTCCTGCCGGACCTGCTGCGACTGCCGCAACTCGAACAGTTCGACGGCCGCTATCGTGACGGCATCGCGCTGCATCGGCGCATCGATGCCTTCACCGATGCCCATCCCCTCACGCGGCGCAGCCGGCAACGCCTGTGGCCGACTTTCAGGCGCTTTTCCGGCGTGATCGTGGATGTCGTTTACGACCATTGCCTGATCCAGCGCTGGGAGCACTATCACGAACAGCCCCTGCCGCTCTTCCTGGCCGAGGTGCGGGCCTCCTTGCCCGAGCTGCGCGAGGATTTGCCGGACAAGGCCTATCGGCGCATCGATTCCCTCACGCAATGGCTCGGCGACTACGAGACCATGGCAGGCGTCAGCACCGCCATGACCGAACTCGGCAGGCGCCTGCGCCGGCCGGTGGAATTCGTCGGGCTCCAGGCTGCGCTGGAACGCCAGCAGCAGGGATTTCTCGACGATTTCGACGCCTTCTTCCCCGATCTCGTCGCCATGACTGAAACCGTCATGAATGGGAGCGCTCAAAAGTAATCTAATTGTAATGATACCTTAGCTCCTCGTTAACACCTGTGCCCAAACATTGTCGTGCGGGGGCAAGAAACGAGGAATTCATGCAAACATGACTCAACTATCGATTTTCGCGCTGGTCATTTTCGTTCTTTCGACCACAGGTGTACTTGCATCATCACCAAAATCTTTGGGTGTATTCGGCAAATGGAGCACGTGGTCCTATAGTGATAACTCTGGGAACCACTGTTTCATCTATTCGAGCCCGATCAGCAAGGAGCCAGCATCGCTCAATCACGGCGATGTTTCCTTCTTCATTCGTGCCGCCAGGCAGACGGAAGCCCGCAGCGAGGCAAGCCTGCAGACCGGCTATGCCCTTGCCGGCAATGCCGACATCCTGGTCAGTGTAGGGGCGCAGCCCTTCCACATGATCTCGTCCGGCAATGGCGCCTGGTTGCGCCGGACGGGCACGCGGGAGACGGAATTCCTCACCGCGCTGAAGCAGGAGCGCACCATGACCGTCGACGCGGTCTCGGGCCGGGGCAACAAGACCCATTACGTCTTTTCGCTCGACGGCGTGACCAAGGCGATGGCGCGCCTGCGCCAGGCCTGCCCCTGACGGGGACGATCACCGGCGTCATGCCGCCGGCTCGCCACTCCCATCGATGGCGCGCCGTCATTGCGAGCGCAGCGAAGCAATTCAGTTTCTCCCATGGCGCAGAGCCTGGATTGCTTCGCCATGCCAATCCTGCGGATTGGCAGAGCCCGCAATGACGGCCATCGGATCATCGTTAACGGGCCAGGGACCTCCCGTAAGGAAAGATTCACTATCCTCGCGCTAGTCTGCGGGCCTGAAAGTGTCTCCAGTTGCGTTTGAGTGATTTCATGACCTCCTCCTGGCTTTCGTATTCGTTTCAAGACCGGGAGACATCGTCCCCCTGCCCTTCTTCCTGGTCCGGCGCCACATTGCGCCGCCTGAGCGCCCTGACTTCCGCCCTCGTCGTCGCCTTCACCATCCCGGCTTTCGCCAACGAGGAACCCAACTATTCCCCGCGCACCTATGAACTGACCTTGCGGGCTATCTCCGCCTATGAGGAGATCGCCGACAGTGGCGGCTGGCAGGCCTTGCCGCCGGCCGCTGCGGGCCTGAGGATCGGCGCCAAGGGCAAGTTCGCCAAGGCCCTGCGCGACCGGCTCACCGCCACCCGCGACCTCGATCCGTCCCTGCCGCCCAGCAGCGAGTTCGACCAGGCCACGCAGGATGCGCTCAAGCACTTCCAGGCCCGGCACGGCCTGAGCGAGACCGGCTCGGTCGGCCGCCTCACCATGCTGGCGCTCAACGTGCCGGTGGAGCAGCGGCTGCGCGAGCTCGACGCCTCCGCCAACCGCCTGGCCGCCCTCAAGTTCAAGTTCGGCGAACGCTACATCGTCTCCAACATTCCCGCCGCCGCCCTGGAGGCGGTCGACAATGGCGTGGTGGCGCGCACCTACACCACCGTGGTCGGCCGGCCCGACCGCGCCTCGCCGACGCTGCAGACCAGGGTCATCGCCGTCAACATCCTGCCCTACTGGAACGCGCCGCAGTCGATCTTCAAGGCCGACATCATGCCCAAGCTTCAGAAGGACCCGGGCTATCTGAAGGCCAACCATCTCAGGCTCTATCGCGGCCGCCAGGAGATCGATCCGACCACCGTGGACTGGAGCAAGGCGCGCGCTTCCGATTTCCTCGCCAAGCAGGATCCCGGGGTGTGGAACTCGCTCGGCTTCCTGCGCATCGACATGCCCAACTCCGATGCCGTCTACATGCACGACACCTCACACCGCGAGCTCTTCCGCAACGATGTTCGCTTCCAGTCCTCGGGCTGCATCCGCGTCGCCGGCGCCCAGGATCTCGCTGCCTGGATCATGGAAGGTTCCGACTGGAGCGGTCAGGCAATCCAGGACCAGATCGATTCCGGCGAACCCAAGACCATCAAGCCGGCCAAGCCGATTCCCGTCGCCTGGGTCTACCTGACGGGCTGGGGCGGCCCCGACGGCAGCGTGCAGTTCCGCCCGGACGTCTACAATTTCGACACGCCGGCCGATCAGCTCGTGGCCAAGGACGCCAATGCCCAACCCACCCCGGTGGACCGTACCGGCTCGGTGCCGGTTGCACCGCCCAAGACGGCAAAGCCGGCGGCGTCCAAGCCCGCCGCAGCCAAACCGATTTCCGCCTCCAAACCAGCTTCCTCCTCCATGCCTGCCGCCCCGGCCAAACCGGCCACCGTCAAGCCTGCGAGCGTCAAGGCCGTGACCGTGAAGGCGCCTGCCAGCAGGACGGTAACGATCAAGACCATTCCCGTCTCGGTCAGCCTGCCGGCCAACTGATCGCACGCGGCACCCCACCGCCCTTCTGCTCGACGCCCCGACCCCAATGCCGGGGCGTTGCGCATTTCAGGCCACTTTCTTGGATGTTCATATAGTTATAAATTGACTAGCCTTACCAAAGCTAGTAATAATATGACTATGGCAAATTTCAAACGCTCGCCGCTTGCCCTCGCCGTGCTCGCGCTTCTGATCGAAGCGCCCATGCATCCCTATCGCATGCAGCAATTGCTGAAATCGCGCGGCAAGGAGGAGGTCATCAATATCCGCCAGCGCGGCTCGCTCTATCAGACCATCGAGCGGCTCGAACGCGAAGGCCTGATCGCTCCGGGCAGTGTCGAGAAGAGCGAGGGACGGCCGGAGCGGACCGTTTATGAGGCAACCCCGCTCGGGCGCACGGTTGCCGTCGATTGGCTGCGCACGATGCTGGCGGAACCGCACAACGAGTTTCCGGAATTCCCGGTCACCATGTCCTTCCTCCCGCTGCTTTCGCCGGAGGAAGTCATGCCGCTGCTCGAAACGCGGTTGACGGCCTTGCGCAAGCGCGAATTCGAACTGGCAGCGGAGCTGGAGAACTATCTCACCGTGCTGCCACGCGTGGTGCTGCTGGAAAGCCAGTATATGCTGGCCATCGTGAGCGCGGAGCGAAACTGGATCGAAGGGGTCATCGCCGATCTCCGCTCGGGCCGGCTCGCCTGGTCGATCGAGGAACTCAAGACAATCGCCGCCCAGTTCGAGGGTGAACAACCGCCCCGCCCCGGATAAGCCCGCTCCCCGGCGTTCCACCCATAATCCCAAGGAAGACCGCGGCCAACCTCTTTCGAGGCGGATGTCGCGCGGCCTTCATCGACCGTCAGCCACCCGCCGGGACGCCCCGCGCGGGAAAGGAGGAACCATGTCCAATGTCCCCGAAAAGCAAAATCTGAGCGTGATGGTCATCGGCGCCGGCACCGGTGGCCTCTGCCTTGCCCATGGCCTCAAGCGGGCCGGCATCGCCGTCAACGTGTTCGAACGCGACCGCACCCGCAAGGACGGGCTGCAGGGCTTCCGGGTCGGCATCGACCCCGATGGCTGCCGCGCGCTCGACGCCAACCTGCCGCCGGCGTTGTACGAGACCTTTCTGGCGACCTGCGCCATCTCCCCGCAATGGTTCAACATGCTCAGCGAGCACTATGGCGAATTGCTGAGCCTGAAGCCCAGCCCGCCGATGGATCCTCGCCATGGCGAACGTTCCGTCAGCCGCATGACGCTCCGCCAGGTCCTGCTGACGGGGCTGGAAGACGTCACCCATTTCGACAAGGTGTTTTCCCGCTACGAGCAGCGGGCGGACGGCAAGGTCGAGGCCTTCTTCGAAGACGGATCGAGCGCGGTCGCCGACGTGCTGGTCGCGGCCGACGGCTCCAACTCGCGCATCCGCCGGCAATATCTGCCGCAGGCCGGCATGGACGACACGCTGATACGTTCGATCGGCGGAAAGGTGCCCGCCACGCCGGAAACCCTGGCACTTCTCACCCCCAAGATTCACCGCGGCGTAACGCTGATCCTGGCCCCAAGGGGTTTCGGCGGCATTCTCCATGTCATGGAGTTTCCCTGGGACGAGGCTGGTGCCCCCAAGCACGGCATCGGCGCGACGGATGCCGACCTGATCGCCCAATGGCCCGGCCTGCGCTTCGACAACAGCCGCGACTATATCAGCTGGGGCATCTGGGCGGCCGCCGACAAGTTTCCCGAAGACCTGCGCACGATGAACGGGGAAGCCCTGCTGGCTCTGAGCCGGCGCCTCACCGCAACATGGCACCCGGACTGGCGCCGGCTGCTGGCCGCTTCCGATCCGAATTCGGTGTTTCCGGTTGTCATCCGCACCTCGGTGCCCATCGAACCCTGGGCGCCTTCCAATGTCACCTTGCTGGGCGATGCCATCCACACCATGACCCCGGGACGCGGGGTCGGCGCCAATACGGCGCTGCGCGATGCCGCCCTGCTGACCCGGCATCTTCAGGCGGTTCAGGAGGGACGCTCGGGCCTGGTGGCGGCGATCGGTGCCTATGAGGCCGAGATGCGGCGATACAGTGCCGAGGCGGTCGAACGGTCGCGCCGGCAGATGGACGGCCGCACGGCGATCCACAGGCCGGTGATCGGGCGTATCTTGCTGGCTTGCCAGCGCACCGCCATGCGCCTCGTCAACGTCACGCCGCCGCTGAAGCGAAAGATGCTGCGCTCGCTGGAGGCCCTGCGCGGCGGCGAGCGCAAGGCGGAGGGACCGGCCTGACGCCCAAGGGCGCCCGGTCGAAAACAGGCAGGGACACGCCATTCATGCTAAGCTGGCGCAACCGAACCGACGGTGGGTGATCGCCATGTTGGAAGCGGACAAGCTGTTCACGGGCTCGATTCCGGAAAACTACGACCGCTATATGGTGCCGCTGATTTTCGAGGCGTTTGCCGTCGACCTGGCGCGACGGGCCGCGTCCCTGTCGCCCATTTCGGTCCTGGAAATCGCCGCGGGCACGGGGGTCGTCACCCGCGAACTCGCGCCAAAACTGTCTCCCGACGCCCACTATGTCGTCACCGACCTCAACCAGCCGATGCTCGACTACGCCGCTTCGCGGCAGGCTCCCGACAGCCGCATCACCTGGCGCCAGGCCGATGCCCTGGCCCTGCCTTTCGACGATGCGGCCTTCGATCTCGTCTGCTGCCAGTTCGGCGCGATGTTCTTTCCCGACCGGCCGGCCGCCTATCGCGAAGCAAGGCGGCTGCTCAGACCCGGCGGCCATTTCCTGTTCAACGTCTGGGATCGGATCGAGGAAAATGTCTTTGCCGATGAGGTGACGAAGGCCCTGGCGGGGATCTTCCCGGACGATCCGCCGCGCTTCCTGGCGCGCACGCCGCATGGCTATCACGATACCGGATTGATCCGAAGGGAGTTGGAGGGCGCCGGCTTCGCCCGCGTGCTGATCGAGACGAGGGCCGAGCAAAGCCGTGCCTCCTCACCGCGACTGCCGGCCCTTGCCTATTGCCAGGGAACCCTGCTTCGCACCGAAATCGAGGCCAGGGCGGCAGGAACGCTCGACGCGGCAACCGATCATGCGGCAGCCGCGATCGCAGCCCGGCACGGCCAAGGAGAGGTTGCCGCCAAGATTCAGGCGCACATCGTCGTGGCAGCGGTCTAGTTTCCATGTAGTTCGCTTACAATGAAAAACGTGCGCGAACTTACCGCCACTGAAGTAAACTGCATGGGGACTAGGTCCCATGGCCCGGCAAGAACGCACTTGCCGCGCGCGAAAAACTCCTGTTTGGTCCGCGCATGCCCGACCTACGACATTCCGTTACCCAGACCCTGCCGCAATTGCTGGTGACACCCGGCTTCGCCGATTATCGCCTGGTCGATTGCGGCGAAGGCCGCAAGCTCGAACGCTTCGGCAAGCTCCTCGTCGACCGTCCCGAGCCGCAGGCCATGGGCCTGCGCCTGAAGCCCGAGGCCTGGGACAAGGCCGATGCCGTCTTCCTGGGCATGAATGCCGAGGACGAGGGCTCGGACGGGCGCTGGAAATTCGCCGGCAGGCCGGTCGAGACCTTCCCCGTCTCCTATCGCGGCGTCGCCTTCCACGGCCGCTTCACGCCCTTCCGCCATCTTGGCTTCTTTCCCGAACAGGCCCCGCATTGGGACTACATGATCGAGGCGCTTCAGGCCCTGAAGCGCCCGGCCCGGGTGCTCAATCTGTTCGGCTATACCGGCGTCGCCTCCCTGCTCGCGGCCAAGCATGGCGCCCAGGTCACCCATGTCGACGCCTCCAAGAAGTCGATCGGCTTCGCGCGCGAGAACCAGGCCCTGGCCGGCCTCGCCGATGCGCCGATCCGCTGGATCGTCGACGACGCCATGAAGTTCACCGCGCGCGAGCAGCGTCGCGGCTCGCAATACGACATCGTGCTGCTCGATCCGCCCAAATATGGACGCGGCCCGGGCGGCGAGGTGTGGGACCTCTTCCGCGACCTGCCCAAGATGCTCGACCTCTGCCGGGCCGTGCTCACCGACAAGCCGGCCTTCGTGATCGTCACCGCCTATGCCATCCGCGCGTCCTTCGTGGCGGTGCACGAACTCACCCGCGAGGTGTTCGGCGAACTCGGCGGCGACATCACCTCCGGCGAACTCGTCGTGTCCGAGGAGGGTTCGGGGCGCCTGCTCTCGACCTCGCTCTATTCACGCTGGAGTGCTGGCGGAGGCGCCGCATGAAGCCCCGCTTTCAACGCCCGCGTCCCGCAGCGCCGGTCGCGCCCGTCTCCCGCGTCGTGACCAGCCTGACCAATCCTCTGATCAAGGACATCCGTGCGCTCGAGATGCGCAAGGTCCGCCAGGAGGCCGGCCTGTTCATCGCCGAAGGGTTGAAGCTGGTGGCCGACGCCATCGAGGCCGGCTGGCCGATCCGCATCCTGGTGCACCGCTCTGGCGAGGACAAACCGATGCTGGCCCGCGCCGTACGCGCCACCCGTCAGGCCGGCGGAGAGGTATTGGAGGTTACCGGCGAGATCCTGGAAAAGCTGTCGCGCCGCGACAATCCGCAGACGGTGATCGGCGTCTTCGAGCAGCGCCTGGAAAAAGTCGACAGCGTCAAGATCGCGCGCGATCAGATCTGGATCGGGCTCGACCGGGTGCGCGATCCCGGCAATCTCGGCACCATCATCCGTACCGCCGATGCGGTCGGCGCCGAGGGCATCGTGCTGATCGGCGACACCACCGATCCCTTCGGCATCGAGGCCGTCAGGGCCACCATGGGCTCGATCTTCAATGTCCGCCTGGCGACGGCAACGCCGCAGGCCTTCCTCGCCTGGCGCAAGGGCTTCGACGGCCTCGTCATCGGCACCCATCTGTCCGGCACACATGACTATCGCGACGTCGCCTATGCCCGCAGCCCCTGCCTCCTCCTGATGGGCAATGAGCAGCAGGGCCTGCCCGACGACCTGGCGGCGGCCTGCAGCCATCTCGTCAAGATTCCGATGCGCGGCCAGGCCGATTCGCTCAATCTGGCGGTGGCGACCGGCGTGATGCTGTTCGAGATCGCGCGCGGGCAGCTGAAGCTGGGATGAGAAAGCGCCGATGACCGCCAGGCTGCTCAGCATCGCCGGTCGCCTCCTGCTGGTGCTGGCGGCCATGCTCGCCGCACTCTGGGGCACGCTGGCGCTGTGGTATCGCCTGCCACTCGGGGAATTTGGCCGCTATGCCCTCCCCGCTCTATGGATCGTTCTTGCCTTCCTCGCCCTGGCCGCCGTGATCGCGGCACGCTGGAGGCTCACTCTTCCCTTCGTCATCGCCTTCGCCGGTCTGCTGATCTGGTGGTCCACCATCCAGCCGACCGGCAACGGCAATTGGGCTGATGACGTGGCGCGCCAGTTCACCGCCACCGTGGAGGGCTCCACCGCCCGGCTCACCAATGTGCGCGATTTCGACTGGCGCTCCGACAACGATTTTACCGAGCACTGGGACGACCGCAGCTACGATCTCGACACCATCACCAGCGTCGACCTGTTCGCCTCCTATTGGTCCGGCCCGGCCATCGCCCATACCATACTGAGCTTCGGCTTCGCCGACGGGCGCCACCTCGCCTTTTCCGTGGAGGTGAGACGCCAGAAAAACGAGGTGTATTCGGCGATATCCGGCTTCTTCAAGCAGAACGAACTCGTGGTGATCGCCGCCGACGAGCGCGACGTCATTCGCGTGCGTTCCAATGTCAGGGGCGAGGATGTTCAGCTCTTCCGGCTGCGCACCAGCCCGCCCCAGGCCAAGGAGCTGATCCTCTATCTCCTCTCGGAAGCCAACGATCTCGCCGCCAGGCCGCGCTTCTACAACACGGCGACCACCAATTGCACCACGGTACCCTTCCACCTCGCCCAGAAACTCGATCCCGACCTGCCGGTCGACTGGCGCGTGCTCGTCAGCGGCTATATGCCCGACTATCTCTACGACATCGGCGCCCTGAGCCATCAAGTGCCGCTCAGCGAGCTGCGCCAGCGCGGCCAGATCGAGACGCGCGCCAAGGCAGCCGGCGACAGCCCCGATTTTTCCGCCCTCATCCGGGTCGGCGTCCCCGGGCCTTGACGGCACCTTGAGCCTCGGGCGGACGATGACCCGGGGCACCGGAGAGAATATCGGCACGACCATCAGGCATAGTATGTTGGGTTACCTAACGTTGCCTGCCGGCTCGAAAGGGCCGATAGCCGAATGGAAAGAGCCGCATGCCGACAGTGGTGCCCGGGATCCTCGCCGACCAGGTCAAGGCCGTTTCGAATACCGCCCTTCCTGCCAGCCTCGCTACCTATGCCCAGATGTGGGCCGTCGGTGTCAAAGGCCCCCTCTACGACATCTATTTTGTCGAGACGCTGGGTGGCCCGCGTACGATCTGCTTCATGAAGCTGTATTTTCGCTTTGTTGCCGGCAAGAGCGAGACCTGGACCAGCCAGCAGGAAATGGTCGGTTTCGCGACGCGGTGGCAAGCCGACATTCAGAACAAATTCAATATGAAATCCCTGACCACGACATCGAGTGGCCGCATCGTCGGCCTCGAATTCCATTTCGGATCGGGATTGTATAGCTGGGAGCCGGGGGATCACTGGACGATAGACGTCGTCAAAGTCCCCAAGGGCCAATTCTATACCAGCAATGTCGAGCATGCTCATGGCAACATCATCGGCCGGACGACGCTTTTCAGCAACGACCTCGCTCCCATCACCCGGCAGGCGGACAACAAATCCTACAGGCAGCGCCCCGCGATCCACGAATTCGTGCATATGATCGGCCTGCCCGACGAATATGAGGAAAAATGCGATGCCAACGGCATGCGCGCCGATGGTTTCAAATGCAGCGGCAAGCCTCGGGATCCCAGATACGTCAAGGATTATCCATCCGTGGCCAATCTCGGCGAGCGTATCCGGTTCGACCATCTGGACGCGATCCGGAATTGGACAAAGCTGGTCGCGCCTCTATCGCCCGTGGAAAAGGACAGGCCTTCCCTCAAAGGCATCACGGATGCGCTCGCCTTCCTGAAAGGCGTACCCGGGAATGACGACAAGACCCCGGTGATGCTGGCAAAGCTGCGATGATCGCGCGTATTTCAGCCTTTCTCGCTGGCGTTGATGAAGTGAAAAGCAGTGTGATACACTGCAACTTCCTTCAAGCGAGGATCCCCGATGAAACCGGCTGGACAGATGACGCTGACATTGACGGACGAGCTTGAACAGTTCGTCCGCGAAGAAGTACGCCGAGGGGCGTTCGCCTCCAGCAGCGAATATGTCCGCTCACTGATCCGCGAGAGCTACCTTAAGCAGCGGGATCATGAGGAGAAGCTGAAGGCGCTGGACACTGCCCTGGCGCGCGGTATCGCAGATGCCGAAGCGGGGCGAACGATGCCGCTGGATGAGGCCTTCCGGAAATTGCGCAAGAAGTTGAATCTTCCCGCTGCCAATTCCACCAAATGAAGGTCGTCGTTACCGAACAGGCCTGGAACGACATGCTGGCGATCGGGCGAACCATTGCCGATGACAATCCGACCCGAGCTGACAGCTTCTTGGGCGAACTTTATGAGCGATGCTTGCAGCTCGGCACGATGCCGAAGGCTTATCCGCTCATACCAAACAGGGAAAAGGCGGGTATTCGCCGCCGCCTTACGGCAACTATCTGATTTTCTATCGTCTCACTGTCAGCAATGTGGAAATCTTGCACGTACTCCACGGAGCTCGGGACTACGAAAGGATATTGTTTCCCGATGACTAGCCACGTCCAGGCGGCTCACGCTTTCAGCGTCCATACGCTGGTCTTCTTGATCTCCAGGTCCTCCAGGTCACGCGAAACCGGCACCTGATAGGTCGCCAGCAGACTGAGTTCGTCCCTGGGCAGGTAGGTCCGGCCGGGATCGCCCACCAGGATGGTGGCCCCGCGTTCGCGCCAGCCCTTGAGCCAGCCCAGGACCTCGGCCGAAATCTCGCGGTCGTAGAAGATGTCACCCGCTAGAACGACATCGACGGGCGGATCGAAGCGCCCGAGCACATTCTCGCCGCAAGGCTCGACCGCCACGCCGTTGAGTTCGGCATTGAGCCGGATGGCCTCGACGGCGAACGCGTCGATGTCGGCGGCAAGGGCCTGCGCCGCTCCCGCCTTCATCGCTGCTACAGCCACCAGGCCGGAGCCAGAGGCGAAGTCGAGCACGCGGCGGCCGGCCACATGATCGGGATGGTCGAGGATATAGCGCGCCAGCGCCTGGCCGCCGGCCCAGGCGAAGGCCCAAAAGGGCGGCGGCAGCCCCATTTCGCCGAGTTCCTCCTCGGTCTTCAGCCAGAGTGGCGTGACCTCGTCGGCGAGATAAAGGCTGATTTCCGGCGCATGCGGTACCGGCAGCGGGCGCGTATTGGCGGTGATGAAGCTTCTTCTGTCCCGGATCGTGCCTTCACGAGCCATGATCACAGCCGCAACTGGCGCTCATAGAGGTCGGGCAGGTCATTTTCGAGCAGCACCACGTCCCCGGCCTTCAGATTGGTGCCCATCCAGGCCTGCGCCGCAGCGAAGCTGGCACATTCCACCACCTGGCCGTCGGGTTTCGCCGCCTTGTAGGCGTCGATGAGGTCGCGGATGCGATCGGGCGCCACGGCCAGCAATATGTCGACCGTCTCACCGGCCTTGGTGCCGATCTTGCGATGCTCCTCGGCATGGGCAGCGCCTAGTTCGACCATGCCTGGCGTCACCAGGATGCGCCGCCCCTCCCCCGAGACCAGCAAGGGCAGGATCTCCAGGGCCGAGGCGAAGCCCGCCGGATTGGAATTATAGGCATCGTCGACGATGACCGTGCCGTCGGCCTGGCGCTTCACCTCGAGGCGATGGCTGATCTGCGGCGTCGAGCGCATGGCGATTTCGGCCGTCTCGGCGTCGATGTCCATCGCCAGCGCCGTGACGAAGGCAATCGCCATGTTGCTGCCGTGATGCAGGCCGTAGAGCGGAGCGGAGAGCTGGTAGTCCTTGCCCAGATAGGTCAGGGAGACCTTGAGCCCGTCCTTTTCCTGGGTGACGGCATTGATGCGGGCCTCGCTGCCCTCGCCATTGCCGACCAGCACCATCGAGGGGCGGTGTGCATCGGTGAAGTCGCGGGCATCCTTGAAGGCGAGCACGGCATCGTTGATAATCGCCTTGCCGCCCCGCGCGATCGCTGCGGTGGGCAGCTCGAACTTGGTCTTGGCCACGATGTCGAGCGACTTGAAGCGCTCGTAATGGGCGGCGCCGACGGCCGTCACCACCGCGATGTCGGGTGGGGCCAGGCGGCAGAGACGCTCGATCGAGCCCGGGCCATAGGCGCCCATCTCCACCACGAAATGGCGGTGATAGGGCTCCAGGCGTTCGCGCACGATGCGGGCAATGCCCATCGGCGTGTTGACCGAGCCGGGCGTGATCAGCGCCGAGCCGGCGCTTTCGAGCAGATGGCCGAGGATGTGCTTGGTCGAGGTCTTGCCATAGGAGCCGGTGACGCCGACGATGACCGGCGACAGGCGCTTGAGTTTCTCATGCGCCTCGTTCCAGAAGCCCTGCTGGATGCGGTTCTCGCCGGGCTGCAGGATCATTACCGCCGCGACCAGGGCGAAGGGGATCAGCTGGATCAGGAGCACGACCCAGACCGGTGCCACGCCGAAGCCGACCCCGACAAGGCCGATCACCAGGACCAGGGCGAAGGCGACGCGCAGGATACGGGTGGCGCGCTGCGTCATCGCCAGCTTCTTCTTTCCCGTCTGGCGCGGATCGCGCTCCCGCCGCGCCACCACCAGCAGGATCACGGCGATGAACAGCGCGAGCACCAGCACCGGCGAGGGGTAGAGCTTGGCCATCACCGAGAGGAGGACGATGGCAAGGCTCGCCTTGGTATCGACAACCACGTTGTAGAAGAGCCAGTGCAGGAAGCGCCGGCCGTCATATTCCTCCTGCTGGAAGATATGCAGATAGGTCAGGAAGCGCTTCCAGGCGAAGGGAACGAAACCGATAAGGACCAAAGCGGCGGCGAGGTAGGGCGAGTTCAGCACGGGGGCCAGTGTTTCAAGCATCAGGACACCCTGCGATCGAGCTATCAAAAAGGGGCACAAACAGCCTTCTCCACGCAGTGGGGAAGGTGGCATTTCGCAGAAATGACGGATGGGGTGTGGCCCGCCAGGAAGGTCTATCAGGATAGGGCGCCAAGGCGGGCCGCACCCCATCCGACCCGACTTCGTCGGGCCACCTTCCCCACTGCGTGGAGAAGGCTATTTGCGCGTTTCTTGTCTCGCGCCGAAAATAGGGCAGTCCGTCGACCATCTTCACCCCTGCCCTTCCAGCAGCTTGGCAACCGTATGGGCGATCTGGGGGCCGCCATCGGACAGAACGGTGTAATGGTCGAGGCCCGGCAGGATGCTGACGGTGGCGCCCGGGATGAGCCGGCCCATGCGTTCGCTCATCTCCGGCGGAGCCTGATCGTCAAGTGCGCCGCAGATGATGCGAACGGGAATGCGGATGGCCTTGATGGCTTCGCTCTGGTCCTCGCCGATCACCTTGACGAAAACAGGGCGCATGCCGCCGGCATTGCGATAATCGGCCGAGCCATACTTGGCCTTGCGGGCCGACACATCGACGCCGAGTCTTTCGAGGAGCTTGAGGGCCTTGAAGGTACGCACGCGCAAGAAGATCTTCAACCGGGCCATCAGGCTGCGGATGGGCTTGAGGCCATGCGAGCCCACCAGCACCATGCCGTCGAGGACATCGGGATGACGGGCCGCCAGCCGGAGGCCGACGCGCCCGCCGAAGGAGTGCCCCACCCAGATGCGTTTGCCGCGCGGCAGGGTTCCAAGCCATTCGGCGACGGCATCGGCGTAGTCAGCCGTATCCCAGATGCCGCCATGGCCTGTCTCAGGCGGCACCGGGCTCTGGCCGAAACCGGGAAAGTCGATCAGCGTGTGATGGGCAGCCCGTTCCAGGGAGACCGCCAGGGCCTGGAAGGCCCGATGATCCTGGCCCCAGCCATGGGCCCAGATGACATGCGGAGCCCCGGCTTCGAGCGGCTTGCCCAGCGAGACGATGGCATGGGGAGCGCCCTTGGCGGAGAAAGTCGATTGGATCAGCATAGTCCTTCCGGCAGGTCCGTGGTTCCATACCACGCAGCTTGGGGAACGCCGACCTGTCCTTCATCCTGCAGGGTCAGGATGTGGGCCTGCGTTCCGTAGTCGAAGTGCCAGAATTCGTACGCGTAGTTGGTAAAGCCCACGTTAACCATGGCGTTGACCAGAATGCGGCGATTGACCAGACGGGCATCGTCGGCGGCGATTTCGCCGTGCTTCAGCAGGCGCTCATAATGGTCGGTATAGGAGCGCTCATGACCTTCGTCGAAGGCCGCGCCATGATCGAGCACGGCGCCACTGGCCGCATCCACCAGCACGACGTCGACGGATCCGCCCGTCGAATGGATCGGCCAAGTGGTCTCGTCCTCGCGATTGAAGCGGCGCGGGTCGGAGACGAAGGTGCGGACGATCACCTCCTGCTCGGCCGCGGAAAGCTCGGGACGCTCGGCCGCCACCTGCTTTTCGAAGAAGGTCCACAGGCCGGCCTGGGTCTCGATCGGTCTGTAGGCGTCGAGCACCTTGAGCCGCAGCCCCAGGCCGGAGACGGCAGCATCGGCCTCGCGCACCAGGCGTGCCACACTGGCGCGGGCCGCCACCGTCTTCACCGCGCCGGCGATCGGCATGAAATAAGGCGCGTTGCCGCCATCGGTGCGGGCATACCAGGCTTCGGTGAGCAGCCCCTCCGCCGCCATGTCGACCAGCGGTTCGTTCCAGCGCGGATCGGCACGGTCGAAGGGGATCCACCGGTACTCGACGGGCGTGCCATTCGGGTCGGGACGGAGGCGCAGGGGAGCGTGGAGATCGGGCATGGCAATCCGGGTGCACGGGCATCTTGCCCGTCCCTTCCTATCCCACAGGCTCAATGGTTCAAGGAGAAAGTTGAACCCTTATGATTTCCCAGGTCGAGGATCGGCAGCCCCAAACCAGAGCGCGCAGGACACTCGTTCAGCACCGAGCGCGTTCAGAAAAAGAAGCGCTCGAATAGCGCCATTGCGCCGGCTCCGCGCAAAGTGCCGCCTTCACCGGATTCTGCTCGATATAGTGGCGGGAATCCTCGAAATGCTTCTCGTTGCGGATCCTACGATCGAAATATTCCTCAAACCACACCTTGCCCGTGCGTTCCAAGATCCTGTTGATCTGCTTGGCGGTGTAGGACTTCCAGCCGTGCACGATGGCCGAAAGCGCATGGCCGCTGAGCGGCGTGATCAGAGCATGGACATGGTTCGGCATCACGCACCAGGCATGCAACCTGTAACGATCGCCATCGTAATGAAGCAGGGCGGTCTCAATGATGGGGCCGATGGCGGCATGGCACAGAAAGGCTTCGCCGAAGCCGGCATCCAGAACGGTTTCCAGGCGCCTTCTGCGTTCGCCCGGCGGAATCGCTTCGGGCCGGGTTTGCAATTCCTCCGCCCATCGTTCGCGGATATGGTGAGGCATGGAATCCGCCAGACGGAAGAAGAGCGCCTGCGGAGTTTCACCAGCTTCCCAATGCGGGAGAAATCCGCGCGAATGCCACTCGCCTCGCGGTTTCAGAGGAGATCGGTTTTGCTCCGCCTCCATGCTTCACTCCGGGTCCATGGGCTTCGTGCCCATTCTTGCACCGTCAAGCTGGCAGGACAGGAAAGAACGGGCAAGATGCCCGTGCACCCGGAGACCTAAAGAAACTTCGCCGCCACCCTGCCATGGGCTTCGCGCAGCACACCGAGGTCGACGCCGACGGGCAGGCCGTCCTCGACCCGCCACTGGCCCGCCACCATCACGCGGTCGGCGCGGTGGGCACCGCAATGGACCAAAGCGGCGATGGGATGATGAGCGCCGGAGAAGCGCAATTCGTCGAGCGTGTAGAGCGCAAGATCCGCCTCCAGGCCAGCCCTGACAGCGCCGATGTCGTCACGGCCCAGGCACCGGGCCGAGCCTTCGCTGGCCCAGCGCAGGCAATCGCGCCAGGATACCGCCTCCGCGCCATGCGAAAGGCGGTTGATCATCAGAGCGTGGCGCACGCCTTCCATCAGATTGGAGGAATCGTTGGAGGCCGAGCCGTCGACGCCGAGGCCGACGGGCGCCCCGGCCTTTTCGAGCAGGCCGGTATGGCAGAAGCCGGAGGCGAGCACCGCGTTGGAGGTCGGGCAATGGCAGACGCCGACGCCGTGGCGACCGAGTGTGGTGCAGTCGTCGGCGCTGAAATGAATGCCGTGGGCGAGCCAGGTGCGCGGGCTCATCCAGCCCACTTCGTCCAGCAGTTCGATCGGTCGGCACTTGTAGGTGGCGAGGCAGAAATCGTCCTCGTCATGGGTTTCGGCCAGATGGGTGTGCAGGCGGCAGTCGAAACGCTCGGCCAGTTCGGCCGTCTTGCGCATCAGGCTCTTGGTCACCGAGAAGGGCGAGCAGGGCGAGAAGGCGATGCGCGTCATCGCGCCCGGCCTGGTGTCGTGATAGGCGCCCGCCACCCGTTCGCAATCGGCCAGGATGGTGTCCTCGTCCTGCACCACCGAATCGGGTGGCAGGCCGCCATCCTTCTGCGACAGGTTCATCGAGCCGCGCGACACCGTCATGCGGATGCCGAGCTTGCGGGCTTCCTCGACCTCGATGTCGACGGCGTTTTCCAGCCCTTTCGGAAAGACATAGTGATGGTCGGCCGCCGTGGTGCAGCCGGACATCAGGAGCTCGACCAGCGCGAGGCGCACCGACAGGCGGAAGCTGTCGGGATCGAGGCGCGACCAGATCGGATAGAGCGTCTTCAGCCAGGGAAACAACGGCTGGTCGCAGGCGTCTGGATGGGCCCGGGTGAGCGTCTGGTAGAAATGGTGGTGGGTGTTGACCAGGCCGGGCAGCACGACATGACGCGAGGCATCGAAGACCTTGTCGACGGGCGCACCGGGTTCGCGCCCGGCCGGCACCAGCTCGACGATCTGGCTGCCTTCGACGACAATGCCGCGCTCGGCGCTCTCGGCGAGAATGGCGAGCGGGTCCTTGAGCCACAGGCGCATGATTTTTCCTCGGATGCTGATCTTGGTTGCGCGCATAAGAACGCGCCCGGCAGCCGAGGCCAAGCTGTATTAAATTGGAAGATGTATCGCAGGAAACCGGGATGCGACCTTTCGATCACCACCACAGGGGTGGCAGATCAACAGGCGAACTAGCTCGACCTTTGTCATTGCCGGGCTCGACCCGGCAATCCAGCACACGCCGTTGCGCTGGATGCCCGGGTCAAGCCCGGGCATGACAAGGATTGCGTTCTTTTCTGTATAAATCAGACATTTAAGAACGCTAAACGGCACACCTCAGAAGAAGGCCTGGATACCGGTCTGGGCGCGGCCGAGGATGAGGGCGTGCACGTCATGCGTGCCCTCATAGGTGTTCACCGTCTCCAGGTTCTGCGCCACGCGCAGCACGTGGAACTCGTCGGCGATACCGTTGCCGCCATGCATGTCGCGGGCGACGCGGGCAATGTCGAGTGCCTTGCCGCAATTGTTGCGCTTCATCAGGCTGATCGCCGGCGGCGCCGCGGTATGGGCATCGAGCAGGCGCCCGAGCTGCAGCGCGCCGAGCAAGCCGAGAGCGATCTCGGTCTGCATGTCGGCGAGCTTCTTCTGCACGAGCTGCGTCGCTGCCAGGGGCCGGCCGAACTGCTTGCGGTCCAGCGTGTACTGGCGAGCACGGTGCCAGCAGAACTCGGCGGCGCCCATGGCGCCCCAGGCAATGCCGTAGCGCGCCTTGTTGAGGCAGCCGAACGGGCCGGACAGGCCCTTGGCATTGGGCAGCAGGTTTTCTTCCGGCACCACGGCGCCGTCGAGCACGATTTCGCCGGTGATCGAAGCGCGCAGCGAAAGCTTGCCCTCGATCTTGGGCGTGGAGAAACCCTTGGTACCCCGCTCGACGATGAAACCGCGGATCACGTCGTCCAGCTTGGCCCAGACCACGGCGATGTCGGCGATCGGCGAATTGGTGATCCACATCTTGGTGCCGTTGAGCTCGAAGCCGCCGGCCACTTTCACCGCGCGGGTCTTCATCGAGCCCGGATCGGAGCCGGCATCCGGCTCGGTGAGGCCGAAACAGCCGACGAGTTCGCCGCTGGCAAGCTTGGGCAGGTACTTCTTGCGCTGCTCCTCGCTGCCATAGGCATGGATCGGGTGCATCACCAGCGAGGACTGCACCGACATGGCCGAGCGATAGCCCGAATCAACCCGCTCCACTTCGCGGGCAACCAGGCCATAGGCGACATGGCCGAGGCCGGCGCCGCCATAGGCTTCCGGAATCGTGGCGCCGAGCAGGCCGAGCTCGCCCATCTCCGACATGATGGCGCGATCGAAATCCTCGTCACGATAGGCCTTGAGCACGCGCGGCATCAGCCTGTCCTGCGCGTAGTCGCGGGCGGTGTCGCGGACCAGCCGCTCTTCTTCCGTCAACAGTGATTCGAGATCGAGCGGATCCGACCAGTCGAAGGCTTCGCCAGCCTTTTTGATCGCTTCGCCGGCGTCATGAAGCTTGATCGCAGCGTCCACCATGGCCATACCCTCCAATGAATAAATTTGGCGCGACATTGGTCGCGCCGGTTTCAGGCGTCAAGACAAGAGTGGCAGGCGAATGAGCGCAGTGGAGCATGGCGGCAATCTCGGCGAGGCACGTCGCCTCTTCCCGCAGGCCTCCGGGCCCTGGATCGATCTTTCCACCGGCATCAATCCCTGGCCCTATCCCATTCCGGCGATTCCGGCTGAATCCTGGGCTGCGCTGCCCTCCCCCGACGAGGCCCGCGAACTGGAGGCCGTCGCAGCGCAGTGCTATGGCGTGCCCTTCGATGCCTGCGTCGTTGCGACGCCGGGCACGCAGGCCGCCATCCAGTGGCTGCCGCATCTGTTCGCGGCCGGCACAGTGAGCGTGCTGAGCCCGACCTATGCCGAACATGCCCGCAGCTGGGCGCTGGGCGGCCATCACGTGCGGGAAGCGCGCCGTTTCGAGGAACTGGCCGGCTCCGAGATCGCCGTCCTGGTCAATCCGAACAATCCCGACGGCAATTTTTTCGGCCGCGAGGAATTGCTGGCGCTCGCCGCCGAGAAATATGCCCGGGGCGGCGCCCTCATCGTCGACGAGGCCTTCGCGGATGTGATGCCGCAGGTGAGCCTGGCCCCCATGGCCGGCACGCAGGGCCTGGTCATGCTGCGCTCCTTCGGCAAATTCTTCGGCCTGGCCGGCATCCGGCTCGGCTTCGTACTGGCCGAGCCTTCGCTGACCGGCAAGCTGCGCCAGGCGATGGGAGCCTGGGCGGTTTCGGGCGAGGCCATCGCCATTGGCCGTGCCGCACTCGCCGACATCCTCTGGCAGAACGGCACACGCACCTCCCTGCGCACGGCGCGCCAGAATCTCGATGAGGACCTGACCAAGGCCGGCGCCGTTGTCGGCGGCACCGATCTCTATCGCCTGCTGCAGACCGCCCATGCCCCGGCCCTGTTCCGCCAGCTCGGCCAGGCCGGCATCTGGGTGCGCCGTTTCTCCGCCAATCCGCGCTGGCTGCGCTTCGGCCTGCCGCCCCATGCGGACGCCGAAGCGCGCCTGCGCGCCGTGCTCGCCCGCTACCACAAGAACGGCACCCGCGCGATGTGAGGTGTTCCCTGGGACCGCCGGCTTCCAGCCGGCTCTTCCTTCCGGTCGGCGCGATGCTTCCAGGAGCCGACTGGTCTAAGAGCCGGCTGGAAGCCGGCGGTCCCAGGAAGATTATGCCGCCAGTGGCGCTGCTACTCCGCACAACACCTCGTCCAGCGGCAACAGGCCGCGCAGGGCACTGCTGCCGGTGGCGGGGACGCCGTCCTCGATCGCATGGGCGAAGCGCACCGCCGGATCGGCCTCGAGCCTTGCCTTGAGCGCCTGGATCTTCGGGAAAGGCGTGAGATCGAGCGCCTGGTGGAACTCGGCCCAGCGCGCCACACCGATGAAGACCGCATCGGCCAGGGTCGGCCTGTCGCCGACGAGGTAGGGCGAGGAACCGATCATCGCCTCGAGCTGGCGATGGCGGCGGGCGACGAGGTCTCGGCCGAAGGTCTGCAGCGCTTGCCTGTAGGCTTCGCTCCCGCCCTGCATTTCCAGCGCCACCCAGAGCGGCGTGAAGGCGCCCGTGAAGCCTGTGTTCAGGAAGCCGATGAACTGGTGCATGCGATGCGCCTCGGCACTGCCGGGCTCGAAGCTGATGCGGCGTTCGTCGTCGCGCAGTTCGAGCCAGCGGGCGATCGCCATGGTCTCGGTCAGCACGCTGCCGTCCTCGCGGATCAGCACCGGCGTTTCCTGGCGGCCGTTCACCCGGCTATAGGCCTCGGTCAGCATGGCGTCGGGCATGTGCACCCGGGTGGCACGATAGGGCTTGCCGAGCCATTCGAAGGCGGCGACGAGGCCGAGGGAGCTGCCCGCGGGATAGCCGGCGAAGATGATCGGTTCCATAGTCATATCTCCTGTTTGGTGATGATGACTATATGCATGCATGGACTTTGATACTCTAGACTGCCAATTATGGATCTAAAGTCCATGCCGGGAGACTTTCTTTGTCCAACCTCAACGATTTCATCCTGTTCGCCCAGGCCGTCGAGCAGGGCGGCTTTGCCGCCGCCGCGCGGCACCTGGGCCTGCCGAAGTCCACGGTGAGCAAGCGGGTGGCCGAATTGGAGGCGCGGCTCGATGCCAGGCTGCTCCATCGCACCTCGCGCAACTTCGTGCTGACCGATGCCGGCCGGGAGGTATTCGAGCATGCGCGGGCAGCGATGATCGAGGTCGAGGCGGCGGAAAGCGCCGTGCTGGCCCGGCGGGCGGAACCGAGCGGCATCGTCCGCATCACCGCCTCGGTACCCACCGCACAATTCCACCTCGCCGGCCAGCTGCCCAGGCTTGCCGCGGCGCTACCCAAGCTGCAGATCCAACTCCACGTCACCGACCGTTTCGTCGACCTCATCCAGGAAGGCTTCGACATCGCGCTCCGGAGCCATTTCGGGCCGCTCGCCGATTCCGATCTGATGGCCCGCCCCATTCATCGCGAGACGATCGGCCTGGTCGCCGCGCCCGGCTATCTCGCCGCCGCGGGAATGCCGGCCGCGCCGGAAGACCTTGCCGGCCATGACGGCCTCCTCGCCCAGCCGAGGGCGCCGGTGTGGACGCTTTCAGCGGGCGGTCAGATGGCCGAAGTCACGCCCCATGCCCGCTTTTTCGCCGACGAATCAATCGCCTTGCTCGAAGCGGCCAAGGCCGGCCTCGGCATCACGGCCCTGCCCCGCTCGATCAGCGCGGCAGCCGTCGCCGGCGGCCTGGTCGTGCCCGTACTGCCGCAATGGCAGGCGGGCGAGGTGACCACCACGGTGCTGACGACCCACCGGCGCGGGCAATTGCCCGCGGTGCGCGCCGTGGTCGACTTCCTGGCCGGTTCGCTGCGGCCGGCCGGTGCAAGCGATTGACATTCCGCTCCCCGTCCTTGCGACACAGCCCGTCAACAAGGCATCCTCCCGCCACGCAACGACACGAGGAGGAAGGCATGGCTGGGCGCGAACATCGCTACAAGGTCACAATCGTGTGGACCGGCAATGAGGGCGAGGGGACCGCGACCTATCGCGGCTACAGCCGTGCCCACCAGATCCTGGCCGAGGGCAAACCGACGATCGAAGGCTCGTCAGACCCGAGCTTTCGCGGCGATGCCACCCGCTGGAACCCCGAGGACCTGCTGGTCGCCTCGCTCTCGGCCTGCCACAAGCTTTGGTATCTCGGCCTGTGCTCGCAGATGGGCGTCAACGTGCTCTCCTATGAGGATGAGGCCGAGGGCGTGATGGTCGAAGTGGCTGGCGGTGCCGGCCAGTTCGAGAAGGTCACCCTGCGCCCACACATCGTGGTCGCCGCCGGCTCAGACCTGCAGAAGGCGCATGATTTGCACAAGAAGGCCCATGAGATGTGCTTCATCGCCCGCTCGGTGAATTTTCCAGTCGAGCACGATGCGGAGATCGTCCTGGCAGGGGCGTAGAGGCTTTTCGATCGGTTATTTGGGGACGCGTTGGTGGGACGATAGAGCGGACGAAACGTCCATAGATACTAGGTCAAGGCGACTGGCGCGACACCGGCCATCCCTTCGCCCCGTTCTTACGGGGAGAAGGTACGGATGAGGGGCAGCGCGGAACCCACAAAACCAACCAGTGCGTAGCCCCTCACCCTTACCCTCTCCCCGTAAACGGGGCGAGGGGGCTCAAACGCTGAGCCTCATCTCCAGGTCGATCACCTCGCCCCAGTCCTTATCCTAGCGCCTATGGACGTCCCGTCCGCCTCCGCAATCCCTATAACAACGCTTCCCCCTTGACTTCCGCAATTTGTGATCACAAAATTGGGATCACATTTTTCGGGAAAGCACGCATCATGACCTTGCACCAGACCAACCTCACCACAGCGGAACTGCGTGCGATCGATGCCGCACATCATTTGCATCCCTTCACCGACACCAAGGGCCTGAACGCCGAGGGCGCGCGCGTCATCGTCAAGGCCAAGGGCGTGCATCTGTGGGATTCCGAAGGCAACCAGATCATCGACGGGATGTCGGGTCTGTGGAACGTCAATATCGGCTATGGCCGCGAGGAAATCGTCGAGGTGGTGGCGCAGCAGATGCGCGAACTGCCCTTCTACAATACCTTCTTCAAGACCACCCATCTGCCGGCCATCGAGCTGTCGCGCCTGCTGGCGGAGGTGACTCCGCCGCAGTTCAGCCGGGTGTTCTTCACCGGCTCGGGCTCGGAATCCAACGACACCATCATCCGCATGGTACGCCATTACTGGGCGGCCCAGGACAAGCCGGGCAAATCGACCATCATCGCCCGCAAGAACGGCTATCACGGCTCGACCATCGGCGGCGCCTCGCTCGGCGGCATGACGCCGATGCACGCCCAGGGCGGCCTGCCGATCCCCGGCATCGTCCATATCGCCCAGCCCTATTGGTATGCCGAGGGCGGCGACCGCAGCCCGGAGGAATTCGGCCTGTGGGCGGCGCGTGAACTCGAGCGCACCATCGACGAGCTCGGCGCCGACAATATCGCCGCCTTCATCGCCGAACCGATCCAGGGCGCCGGCGCCGTGGTGATCCCGCCCGCCACCTACTGGCCGGAAATCCAGCGCATCTGCCGCGAGCGCGACATCCTGCTGGTCTCGGACGAGGTGATCTGCGGCTTCGGGCGCACCGGCGAATGGTTCGGCTGCGAGTATTTCGGCGTCCAGCCCGACATCATGGCCATGGCCAAGGGCATCTCCTCCGGCTATCTGCCGATCGGCGGCGTGATGGTGACGGAAAAGGTGGCCGAAGTGATCGCCAATGCCGGCGACTTCAACCACGGCTACACCTATTCGGGCCATCCGGCCTGCGCGGCGGCGGCGATCGCCAACATCAAGATCCTGCGCGAAGAGAAGATCGTCGAGCGCGTGAAGGACGACATCGGCCCCTATATGCAGAAGCAGTGGCTGGCGCTGGGCGACCATCCCATGGTGGGCGAAGCCCGCATGGTCGGCCTGATCGGCGCCCTCGAACTGACCCCGAACAAGAAGACCCGCGCCTCCTGGCCGGTGGAGACGGGCACGGTCGGCCTGATCGCCCGCGACTTCTCCTTCCAGCACGGCCTCGTCATGCGCGCCACCCGCGACACGCTGATCATCGCCCCGCCGCTGGTGATCAGCCATGAGGAAGTCGACGCCCTGATCGCCGCCGCCAAGAAGACGCTCGACGACAGCTGGGCCGAGGTGAAGCGCCGGGGGTATGTCTGAGGGCGCGCGATAACACCCCTCATCCGGCTGCCGCCACCTTCTCCCGCAAGGGGAGAAGGGGACTTATTGGACTTGGGATACGGTACTCGGCACCGGGCAGTTAAGCTCGATCTAACCCACTAAAACCCCTTCTCCCCTTGCGGGAGAAGGTCCCGGCAGGGGGATGAGGGGTGGCAACACTGTCCTCACCGATAACGCCGCGGCCGCGTCGAGACCGCCAGAGAGGCGACCGCAACGCCATTCGCCACTGCCTTTTCCAGATCCTCGCTCTCGACCAGGCTGGCGAAATAGCCGGCCGAGAAGGTGTCGCCGGCCCCGATGGTGTCGACGACGTCGACCTTCGGCGCCGCGACGGCGACATGCTCGTCCCCACGCCAGGCCAGGGCGCCCCGGGGCCCGCATTTGATCACCAGGCTGGCGCCGGCCGGCAGCAGCGGGAGGATCTTCCCGGCGGCTGATTCAACCGTATCGGCGCCCGTGAGCCCCTTGGCCTCGATGTCGTTGATCAGGACATGCTCGCAATGGCCGATCCAGGCGTTCACCCGCGCGCGCACCCCATCCGTCCAGCCGCCATCTGGCCAGCCCGTATCGAGGGCCACCCGATAGTTCCGGCGGCGCAGGATGGCGATCAGCTCGTCATAATCGGCGAGCAAGGCCGGTATCACGAAAGGACCGGCCAGCAGGGCCACGCAGCCCTCTCCCGCCACGTCGAGTTGGGCGAGCACATCCTTGAGCCCAAAGGCATGCAGGTGCCCCGTGGTGGTGAAGAAGGTGCGGTCCCCGTCGGGATGGCCGATGCCGACCGAAACCGTGGTCGCCCCCTCGGCCACCGTCCAGCCCTGCGCCCTCACCCCGAAAGGCTCGGCGAGCCAGCGACCGAGCATGTCGTTGCCGCGGCTGGTGATCAGCCGATAGTCGATGCCGAGGGCATCGAGCGCCAGCGCCGTGTTGCCGGCGGCGCCACCGACCCGAAATTCGCTTTCGGGCACGATCACTTCCGTGCCCGGTTGCGGCCAGGGCGCCTGCGGGCCCATTACGAGATCGACATTGACGTTGCCGATCAAAAACAGCGGTTCCCTCATAATTCCGTCGTCACCTTGGTCGAGCGCAGGGGCTCGCCGACATGCTCGACCCGGCCGGCCGCGAAGGTCACCAGAAAGGCCTGCAGCGCCGGCAGCACGGCGAAAATGGCCGCCATGCCCCCCTCGCGCGGCAGGCGGACGGTGACGGCATCGGCGATGTCGGCCTCGCCGGAGAGATCGAACACCACCACCGGCGATCCGGCCGCGCGGCAGGCCGCGGCCAGCCCCGGCGCCAGGCCAGCCGAAGGGCCGGCGGCACGCAGGAGCACGATGCCGCTCGTCGGCGACAGCATCTCCATCGGGCCGTGCCGCAACTGGCCGCCCTCCAGCGCCAGGGCCGGCAGGCGGGCGAGTTCCATCACGCAGAGCGCCCCGGATTCGGCCACGCCCTGCAGCTCGGCCCGGCCGCTGAGGATCAGGGAGGTACAGGCGGCGAGAGCTGATAGCGCGCGCCCGATGTCGGGCCGGACGGGGGCATCGAGCGTTGCGAGCGCCCGTTCCGGCGGCAGGCCCAGCGCCGCAAGCACCGCCAGATGCAGCGCATGGCTGACGAGGAGACTGCGCGTGGCGGCGAAGGCCTTTTCCGAGCCGCCGACACCGACGAGGGCGGGCACGCAGCGACCGAGCGCGCTATCGGCGTCGAGGGTGAGGCCGAAGCGCTCCTGCCGGCCGGCGGGCCGCTCGAGAAAGGCGACGATCTCGCCCGAATTGCCGGATTGGGACACCAGCAGCACGGTGCGCTCGCGGTCGGGCTGCGGCGTGATCAGGAGTTCGGAGACCACCTCGGTCTCGACCTCGATGCCGAGCCGGCGATAGAGCACAGCCGCAGCGCGGTTGACCCAGTGCGAACCACCCATGGCGGCGAGCGTCAGCCGCCCGGTGCGGCGGATGCTGTCCGCCAGCCGCGCCGCCATCGGCCCGGCGCCGTGGAAGGAGGCCAGCGCATCGGCGTGTTGGCGGGCCATTTCGGCCTCGATCATCGCCAGGCCCGTGCCCGGCACGATTGTGCTCATGATATCAACCCTTGACGCTGCCGGCGGTGAGCCCGGCAACCAGTGATTTTTGCAGGATGAAGGCGATCAGGACCGGCGGCAGCGCCGTCAGCAGGCCCGCGGCCGAGACCAGGCCGAAATCCGTGGCGCGGCCGGCGGCGAAATCGGCGATGGTGACGGTGAGGGTCTTGGCGTTCTGGTTGGAGGTGAAGAGCAAGGCGTAGAAGAACTCGTCCCAGGCCAGCAGGATGGCGAACAGGGCCGCGGTGGCGACGCCGGCCCGGGCATAGGGCAGCGTCACCCACCACAGGGTCTGCAGCGTCGAGGCGCCGTCGATCGCCGCCGCGCTTTCGAGTTCGCCGGGCACCGCGTCGAAAGAGGATTTGATGAACCAGGCGGTGAAGGGCGTCAGGATGGAGCAATAGACGATGATCAGGCCCAGGACATTGTTGAGCAGCCCGAGCATCGAGAGCAGGAAATAGAGCGGCAGGATCAGCGCCACGGCGGGTGTCATATAGGTGGCGAGGATGGAGTAGAGCACCACCGAGACGCCGCGATTGCGGTAGCGCGAAAAGGCCCAGCCCGCCGGCACCGCCACCAGCAGCGATAAAGCCGTCGCGCCCAGCGAGCTCAACAGGCTGTTGCGCAGCGCCATCAGGAAGGCCTCGCCCGGGCTGTTGGCCTCGAAGGTGAGCAGGCGGGCATAGCGGCTGAAGTCGACCTG
Organism: Labrys sp. (in: a-proteobacteria); assembly: GCF_047605565.1. NCBI lineage: Bacteria > Pseudomonadati > Pseudomonadota > Alphaproteobacteria > Hyphomicrobiales > Xanthobacteraceae > Labrys > Labrys sp. (in: a-proteobacteria). The sequence goes on along the minus strand of NZ_JASGFM010000049.1, from coordinate 12,265 downwards.
GTGCGGGATGAGCGACAGGGGCTTGGTGGTGAGGTCGGATGGCAGCGAGATGCTCATCACGCCGAGCCAGGCCACCGGCGCCAGCGTCACCACCAGGAACAGGGCGACGCCGCAATACAGGAAGAAGGTTGCTACAGCGCTACGTTGCATGATCAAGCCTCCTGCCTGCGCATCAGCCGGACATAGAAGCCGACGAAGACCATGCAGATCAGCACCACGATGAGGGCGTAGGAGGCGCCTGATCCCACCCGCATGAAGCGGAAGGATTCCTCATAGACGAAGAAGCTCATGGTCTTGGTCGAGCTCGCCGGCCCGCCCCGGGTCATCACATAGAAAATGTCGAAGACTTTCAGCGCCTCGATCGAGCGCAGCACCAGCGCCACCAGCAAGGGCGGCGCGATCACCGGCCAGGTGACGGCCTTGAAGCGCTGCCAGGCATTGGCGCCGTCGAGCGTGGCGGCGCCGTAGAGTTCCAGCGGCGCCGACTGCAGCGCGGCCAGCACGATCAGCGCCACCAGCGGATAGTTCTTCCAGACATCGGCGACGATCACCGCATTCATGGCGCTGCCTTCGCTGCCGAGCCAGCTGCGATAGCTTTCCATCAGCCCGCTCTGGGTCAACACCGCATTGAGCACGCCGAAATCGGGCTGGTAGATCAGACGCCACATCAAGGCGTTGACGATGGTGGGCACGGCCCAGGGCAGCACCAACAGGGCCCGGCAGAAGGTACGGCCACGGAACTTCTCGTTGAGCAGCAGGGCGACCGCGATGCCAAGCAGCGCTTCGGCACTGATCGAAACGACGGTGAAATAGATCGTCCGCCCTGCCGCGGCGAGGAATTCGGAATCGCTGAAGGCAAAGGCGAAGTTTTCCAGCCCGATGAAATGCGCCGCTCCCGGTCCCGCCATCAGGCGGGTATCGGTGAAGGCCAGCCACAGGGTCATCAGGATGGGATAGCCGACTGCCGCAAACACGATGATCAGCATCGGGCCGAGCAGAAGCCATGGTGAGGGCATGCCGACGCGGCCGCTCATCATCAGGCAGATTCCTTCCAGCAAGACGGGAGGGCGTGCCTGCCCCCTTCAGTCGGTATTTGGCTTTTGGACGCCGAAAATAGCGCAACCTTTGTCATTGCCGGGCTTGACCCGGCAATCCAGCCTGCCTTTCCAAGCGAAGTCTGGATGCCCGGGTCAAGCCCGGGCATGACAAAGGTCGCTGTCTCTCCCTCACCGGATGCGCGCGGCATCCTTGACCGCGGCCGCCAGCGCGTCGGCGGGCGAAGCCTTGCCGGCGAGCGCGTTCTGGATCTGCGCCTGCAGGATGGTCGAGAGTTCCTGGTAGGAGGCGACCGTCGGGCGCGGCGTCATCAGGCCGATGGAGACGTCGGCGGCCTTGACCAGGCTCTCCTGGCCCTTGGTGACGGCCGGATCGGTGTAGGATGCCTTCCAGATCGGCAGGCTGAGCTTGGCATACTGGTCCTGCACCGGCTTGGAGGTGAGATAGGCGATATATTTCCAGGCCAGGTCCGGCTTGGTCGAGCCGGCCGTGATGCCGAGCGCCATCGAGCCGTTCACGCCCGAAGCCGTGCTCTTGCCTTCGACGCCGGGAGCCGGCACCACGCCGACCTTGCCGACCACCTTGCTTTCGGCCGGATCATTGGCCTTGGCATACATATAGGTCCAGTTGAGCGCGAAGGCCGCATCCCCCGCCGAGAACACTTTCCGCACGTCCTCTTCCAGATATTCCTTGGAATTGGGGTTGGAGAGGCCGTTCTTGAGGCTGTCGGCCATATAGGTGACGGCATCGAGCGAACCGCCCTTGTCGAAGACCGGCTTGTCCCCGTCGAAGAACTTGCCGCCATAGGCCGCGGTCAGGGTCACGTAATCGCAGATCACCGCCTCGGCCTGCGACCAGCTCCAGACGATGGGATATTGCACCAGGCCCTTGTCCTTGATGATCTTGGCGTCCTTGGCCAGTTCATCCCAGGTCTTGGGCGGCTCCTTGATGCCGGCCTTTTCGAGGATCTCGGTGTTGTAGAATAGATATTTGGTGTCGAGGATCCACGGCATGCCATAGGTCTTGCCGTCATAGTTCACCGTGGCCCAGGCCCCATCGAACACCTTGGAGCGATCGAGATCCTTCAACCGGTCGGTGACATCGACCAGGACACCGTTCTGCGCGAAAGCGGCCGGCCAGATCACGTCGTAGAGCACCACGTCATAGCCGGCACCGCCGGCGGCCTTGGAAGCCACGATCTTGTCGTAGAGGGCTTCATAGGGCACGAATTCGGCATTGACGGTAACGCCGGGATTTTCCTTCTCGAAGGCCGCCGTCATCGCCTTGACGTCGGCGTCGCTATAGGCGGCCTGCGCCATGAACAGGGCATTGAGAGTCTCGGCCGCTGCCGGCGACAATCCCGCCAGGGCCGTCATCGCCAGCCCGGCCAGCACCGATTTGTGAATTCCAGACATTGCAATCATCTCCCGCTTGCAATTCGATCGGCAGCCCGTAGCCGCCCTGCATGGTTCAGGGGCGCGGAGAGTTCTCGATGGCTCCCGATCCTTTTCTGCGACCCGGAAAAATTATTAACTCAATTTGTTTGAATGTAAACATGCTGCCATAGTCGCGAGTGAAATCGGAAAGCGTTTTGCGATTTGACGGATCCGCTGGAATCGCAAAGGCGCGTCGAACCAAAGAGTTAGAGCAAAAATGCGTTCCCATCCGAACGCGTCTTGATCTAGGGAGTGGGCGGACATGGCGAGACGCGAGGCGGACAGGACACCCCAACCGAGCCGGAGCGTTGCGGGGACCAATCTCGAATTCACCCGCTCCCACAACCGGCGTGTCGTGCTCGACACCATACGCCGGCTCGGGCCGGTCTCGCGGGCCGAGATCGCCCGCGAAACCGCCCTGACCAACCAGACGATCTCCAACATCGTCGAGGAGTTGGAGCAGGCCGGCTTTGTCCTGGCTGGCGAACCCAAGCGCGAGGGGCGGGGCCAGCCCTCAATTCCCTATGCCATCAATCCCGAGGGGGCCTGGTCGCTCGGCTTCCATGTCGACCACAGCGCCATCATCGCGGCCCTGGTCGACCTCACCGGCAAGCCGGTTGCGATCCGGGAGACCCCCGCCCAGCGCCCCTCCCCCCGCAGCGCGGCGCCCGCCTTGCGGCGGCTCGCCGACGAACTGATCGAGGAAGCCGGCGTTCCCGCCTCGCGCCTGCTCGGCGCCGGGGTCGCCCTACCGGTGCGCTTCGGGGTCGGCGCCATCACCACCGCCGGTCCGACAACCCTGCCCGGATGGGACGATCCCGATGCCAGGCAGCATATCGCCGAAGCCCTCGAACAGCCCGTGCAGATCGAAAACGATGCCATGGCGGCGGCGATCGGCGAACGCCTGCATGGCGTCGCCCGCGCGATCGACAGCTTCGTCTTCCTGTTCCTGGACGAGGGGCTCGGCGCCGGCGTCTTCCTCGGCGGGCAGCCCTGGCGCGGGGCCTCGCTCAATGCCGGCGAGATCGGCCACATGATCGTGGCGCCGAACGGCAAGCCCTGCCCCTGCGGCAATCGCGGCTGCCTGGAACGTTATCTCTCTTTGAGCGCGGCTCAGGAATTCCTCGCCGATCAGCCCGGCGCCCCTGCTCTTTCCGAACTGGACGGCGCGCTATCCGCCCCCGTCGAGCGCTGGGTGACGGAGGCCGCACCCTATCTTGCCGGCGCCGTCAACATCCTGGAATCGACCCTGGACCCGGAGACCATCCTGCTCGGCGGGCTGGCGCCGGCCGGCGTGCTGGCCAGCCTGATCGAAAAGGCCATGCCGCTGCCGATGTCGGTGGGCTCGCGCAGCGGCCGCAGCCTGCCCCGCCTGATGGCCGGCTCGGTGGGGCATCATACCGTGGTGCTCGGCGCCGCCTCGCTGCCGATCTTCGACGAAATCAATCCCCGCTTCGACGTGCTGCTGAAGCATTGAGCTTCGAGATCGCGAAAGAACGGACTCTTCCGAGGACGGCGCTGCCCCTCACCTTACCTCTCCCCGTAAGAACGGGGCGAGGAGACTTTGACCTCAAGTTTTATGTCGGAAATCTTTCATCTCGCTCAACGGTAGGGCGAGATGAAAGCTCCGACGACCAATCGCAACGATTGCGCCCCCTCGCCCCGTTCTTACGGGGAGAGGATGGAGGTGAGGGGCTACTCCACCAGCCGGATTTCCCCTCTGATCCCCCTCGCCCGAAACCTCAGCCCTCGACCCGGCCCGGCGTGACGCGATAGACCGCGGCCCTGCCGGCGATCGCCTCGAAGGCGGAGGGATCGGCGCCGGTCAGCCAGACCTGGGCGCCGAAACTTTCGAGCCGGTCATAGAGGGCCGCCCGCCGCATCGGGTCGAGATGGGCGGCGACCTCGTCGAGCAGGACGATCGGCGTCATGCCGGCGAGACGGGCGACCAGCCTGGCATGCGCCAGCACCAGGCCGAGCAGCAGGGCCTTCTGCTCGCCGGTGGAGGCGCGCTCGGCCGCGATGCCCTTGGGGCCGTGCACGACGAGAAGATCGGTCAGATGCGGCCCGTCGAGCGTGCGGCCGGCCGCCCTGTCCCGGGCGCGGCCTTCACGCAGGGTCTGGCGATAGCGCTCCTCCACGGCCAGCGCCGGCTCGTCCAGCACGGCATTCTCGATGGCGCCGTCGAGGGCGATGCGCGCATGGGGGAAGGGAGAGGCGGGATCGATCTCCTCCTCGATCAGGCCGGCGAGACGACGCACCGTATCGGCGCGCGACGCTGCCACCGCGATGGCGAGATCGGCGACCTCATGCTCGGCAGCATCGAGCCAGCGCTGGTCGGCGCGCGGATCCTCCAGCAGCCGGTTGCGCGAGCGTAGCGCGCGTTCGAGCGCATTGACCCGGGTGCCATGGCCGGCATCGACGGCCAGCACCAGCCGGTCGAGAAAGCGGCGCCGCTCGCCGGCCGAGCCGGAGAACAGCCCGTCCATCGAGGGCGTCAGCCAGACGAGGCGCAGATGGTCGGCAAAGCTCGTGGCCGAGGAAACCGGCTGGCGGTCGACACGATATTTGCGCGGCCCGCTGTCGGGGCCTTCCAGCCCGGTGCCGAGATGCGCGAGGCCAAGCGCACCCTCGACTTCGGCGGCGACGGCGAAGCTGCCGGGCCCGTCCTCGCTGGCCATGTCCTCGAGATCCGCCCGGCGCAAGCCCTTGCCCTGGGTGAACAGCGAGATGGCCTCGAGCACATTGGTCTTGCCGGCGCCGTTCTGCCCGGTCAGCACCACCATGCCGGCATCCACGGCGAGATCGAGCCGCGGATAGGACCGGAACGAGGTGAGGATCAGGCGGGTGATGCGGGGCGAGATCATTTTTGGAGCGCGGACATCACAGCGACATGCAGACATGTCGCGATGTCCGCTCTTCCTCTCAATCTAACGCATCGTTTCCAGGATGCGGACAAGATGTCCGCGCTCCGAGCTTACACCCGCATCGGCATCAGGACGTAGAGCGCGGCCGCACCTTCGCGGTCCTGCACCAGGGTCGGCGAGCCCGGATCGGCGAATTTCAACAAGGCGGTATCGCCGTCGAGCTGCGCGGCGATGTCGAGGAGATAGCGCGAGTTGAAGCCGATATCGAGCGGCGTGGAATCATAATCGACCTCGATCTCCTCGGTCGCCGTGCCGGAATCGGGATTGGTGACGGTGAGGACGAGGCGCCTGTCGGCCAGCGACAGCTTCACGGCGCGGCCGCGCTCGGAGGAGATGGTCGAGACGCGGTCGACGGCGGCGGTGAAGTCGGCGCGCTCGACGATCAGCGCCTTGTCGTTGCCGGTCGGAATGACGCGGGCGTAATCGGGGAAGGTGCCGTCGATCAGCTTGGAGGTCAGCACCACCGGGCCGATGGTGAAGCGGACCTTGGCCTGGGACAGCTCGACCGAGACGATGGCCTCGGCATCCTCCATCAGCTTCTGGATCTCGCCCACCGCCTTGCGCGGCAGGATCACGCCCGGCATGCCGTTGGAACCCTCGGGCGCCGGCAGTTCGACGCGGGCGAGGCGATGGCCGTCGGTCGCCACGGCGCGGATGCGGGTCTCGCCCTCGACATCCAGCGTGTGCAGATAGATGCCGTTGAGATAATAGCGCGTCTCCTCGGTGGAGATCGCGAACTGGGTCTTCTCGATCAGCTTGCGCAGATCGGCGGCCTTGAGCTGGAAATTATGCGGAAACTCGCCCGCCGCCAGGTCCGGAAAATCGGAAGGCGGCAGCGTCTGCAAGGTGAAGCGCGAGCGGCCGGAACGCACGATCAGCTGGGTCGCCTCGCCGCCGCCTTCCAGCGAGACCTGAGCCCCGTCGGGCAGCTTGCGGACGATGTCGTAGAGGGTATGTGCCGGCACCGTGGTGGCGCCGTCCATGGTGACGTCGGCAGGAGAGGACTCCACCACCTCCAGATCGAGGTCGGTCGCTTTCAGGAGCAGGCTGGCGCCCTGAGCCTCGATCAGCACGTTGGACAGGATCGGAATGGTGTTGCGCCGCTCGACGACGCGGTGGACGTGGCCCAGCGATTTGAGAAGGGCAGTCCGTTCGAGCGTAACCTTCATGGAGTGCGTCCTGGCATAGCGACCCGCAAGCGGACCGAGCTGCCGCAAACGGTGGAAAAAGGGCGAAGACCATGCAATTTGCTCGGGCGAAAGGCAAGCCATCCCGCAGCTTTTTCAGGGTTTTCCCGAACATGTCGGATGTGTGCCTGTCACGATGCGTCGCGCAGGCAAGCCGCCTTCAAGGCGGAGCCGTTCCTTACAATGTCGGCACGGGCTCCATCAGCACCACGACGCGTTGCAGGATGGCGAGCACCGCGATGAGGATGATCAGAATACGCAGGATCTGCTTGAAGCGTCCGTCCATGGGCAGGCGGTCGATCACATACATCAACAGCCAGCAGACGAGACCGATGACGACGATACCGATCAGCAGCGAGATCACACCAGACAGCATGCACACATTCCCCGAGCGACCATGACAACCATGGTCGGCTCGGTAACGCGGATGTCGGCCCGGAGGTTCCCGCTCGTCAGGTCAGCGGGATCATCACAGCCTTGCGATAGGCCGGGCGCTCGGTCAGGCGCTCGTACCAGGCGGCCAGATGGGGCAGGTCCGGCCGCTCGATCGGCATATTGAACCAGCCATAGGCGAGGCAGCCGAGCGGTATGTCGCCGATGCCGAATTTGTCGCCCGACAGATAGGGCTGGCCGGCCAGCGCCTTGTCGGCGATGGCCAGCAGCCTGCTGCAGCTGTCGAGGCCCCGGGAGAGCTCGGTCTCCACCCGGTCCTGGGCGGTACGACGCACGACGTTCCAGAACACATCACGGAAGGGACCGGCGATGGTGGAGGTCGTCCAGTCCATCCAGCGTTCGGCCGAAGCCTTGGCCTGGCGCGTTGCCGGCACCAGCCGGCGCTCGGCATCGCCTTCGGCCAGATACCGCACGATGGCATTGGATTCCCACAGCACGAAGCCGTCATCCTCGATGCAAGGCACCAACCCGTTGGGATTGAGAGCGCGGTAGGCAGGGTCGTTGACCACCCCGAAAGCACCGCCCGCATCGATGCGCTCATAAGTGAGCCCGAGTTCCTCGACGCACCACAGCACCTTCTTCACATTGGAGGAATTGGTGCGGCCCCAGATCTTCAGCATGTCGGTTCCTTCCCACAGCACATTGAGGTTCACCCCGCCCGACCTTTGTCATTGCCGGGCTGACCCGGCAATCCAGCTCTTCCCGCCCTACATCAAAGACGGGCCCCCTGGATGCCCGGGTCAAGCCCCGGGCATGACAAAGCAAGCGCCTGAGTTATTTCCGAACGAGGCTCGGTTCTTTCCTGACGCCGCCTCACTTCGCCCGGATGAAGCCGACGATGTCCTTCACCGAGGCCATGATCGGGGCGGCGATCGCCCGGGCCCGGTCCGAGCCCTCGGCCAGCACCGCGTCGATATGGCCGGGATCGGCCATCAGGCGCTTCATCTCGGCGGTGATCGGCGAGATCTTGGCGACGGTGAGATCGGCGAGCGCCGTCTTGAAGGTGGAGAACTGGCCGCCGCCGAACTCGGCGAGAACCTCCGCCACCGTCCGCCCCGACAGGGCCGCGAAGATCGAGACCAGGTTGTCGGCCTCGGGGCGTCCCTTCAGCCCCTCCTCCTCACCAGGCAGCGGCTCGGGATCGGTGCGGGCCTTGCGGATCTTGGCGGCGATCGTATCGGCATCGTCGGTCATGTTGATGCGCGACAGGTCGGAGGGATCCGATTTCGACATCTTCTTGGAACCGTCGCGCAGGCTCATCACGCGGGTGGCCGCGCCCTGGATCAGGGGTTCGGGCAGCGGGAAGAAGCCGCCATTGAAACCGTTGGCAGCAATGGAATCGCCGAAATCATTGTTGAACTTCGCCGCGATGTCGCGGGCGAGTTCCAGATGCTGCTTCTGGTCCTCGCCGACGGGCACATGGGTGGCACGATAGACCAGGATGTCGGCTGCCATCAGCGTGGGATAGGCGAACAGGCCCACCGAGGCCGCCTCCTTGTCCTTGCCGGCCTTCTCCTTGAACTGGGTCATGCGGTTGAGCCAGCCCATGCGCGCCACGCAGTTGAACACCCAGGCGAGCTCGGCATGCTCGGCCACCTGGCTCTGGTTGAAGACGATATGGGCCTTCGGGTCGATGCCCGCGGCCAGGAAGGCGGCGGTGACCTCGCGGATGGCACTCGCCAGGCTCTTGGGATCCTGCCACAGCGTGATGGCGTGCTGATCCACCACGCAATAGATGCATTGATGGCTCTTCTGCATCTCGACGAAGCGCTGGATCGCGCCGAGATAATTGCCCAGATGCAGGTTGCCGGTCGGCTGAACGCCCGAAAAGACGCGCTCCACGAACTTCGTCATGGCGAGAGGATTCCATATTGTCCGAGCAGCTTGCTCTTGATCGAACCACGGGCGCGATCAAGAACAAGCTGAAAGATATCGAAAATGTGCACGATTTTCCGGCAAAGCCCGCCCGCGGGTCTGGCCGGAAAATCGTGCTCAGGCTAGCGCTTATGGCGGGCGACGGCGCAAGACGCAAGTGCGGCCATCCGCTCCGGCACCGGTGCGAGGCTCCATCTTGCCGGTTCCGGTCGCTCCCTGTACGCATGCGGGGCTGGAGTAGCCCGTGACCGCATCCCCATCCCCCCTGCGCGTGCTGATCGTCGGCGGCTACGGCATCTTTGGCGGGCGGCTGGCGGAATTGCTGGCAGACGAACCCCGCCTCACCCTCATCATCGCGGGCCGCTCTCTCGCCAAGGCGGAATTCTTCTGCGCCAGCCGTCCGGTGCGGGCCCGCCTGTTTCCGGCTGAATTCGATCGCGACCGGCCGCTCGAGCCGCAATTGCAGGCCCTGAAGCCCGACATCGTCGTCGATGCCAGCGGCCCCTTCCAGGGCTACGGCAAACAGCCCTATCGCCTGGTCGAGGCCACGATCGCCCATGGGGCCGACTATTTCGATTTCTCGGACGGGGCCGCCTTCGTGCGCGGCATCGCCAGCCTCGATGCGGCGGCCCGGCAGCGCGGCGTCGCCATCCTGTCGGGCGTAAGCAGCTTTCCTGTCCTGACCGCAGCAATCGTCAGGCATCTCGCCGGTGCCTTCTCGCGCATCGACATCATCCGCGCCGGTATCGCCCCCTCGCCGCATGCGGTCGTCGGCGAGAACGTGCTCAAGGCCATCGCGGGCTATGCCGGCCAGGCCGTGCCGGCCCGGCGGCAGGGCCAGACCCTGCTGGTGCATCCCCTCACCGAAACCCGCCGCTTCACCATCGCCCCGCCTGGAAAGTTGCCGCTGCCGAACACGCTGTTCTCCCTGGTGGAGGTACCCGACCTCCTGCTGCTCTCCGACCTGTGGCCAAGCGTGCGCTCGGTCTGGGTCGGCGCCGGGCCGCGCCCGGAGATCCTGCATCGCTGCCTGATCGGGCTGAGCCTGCTGGTGCGCTGGAAAATGCTGCCCTCCCTCGCGCCCCTCGCCGGCCTGTTTCACAGGGTGAACCGCATCCTGCGCTGGGGCGCCCGTCGCGGTGGCATGATCGTCGAGGTCGAGGGCGCAGGGCATCGCGGGGAAAGGCTGGTCCGCAGCTGGCATCTGAACGCCGAGGGCGACGATGGACCCTATATTCCGGCGATGGCGATCGAAGCCCTGATCCGCCAGCGCCTCGAAGGCATCAGGCCGGAACCGGGCGCCCGTCCCGCAACGGGAGCGCTCGCCTTGGCCGACTATGATCGCGTCTTTGACGGCCGGCCCTTCGCCCATGGCACGCGTGAGGTCACGGCCGAGGCGAGCCTGCCGCTTTACCCGGGCATTCTGGGCTCGGCCTATGCGAGCCTGCCACCGGCCATCCAGGCCTTGCATCGGCACGAAACCAGCCATGCCGTCGCTGGCCGCGCCAGCGTCGAGCGCGGCAAGGGGTTGTTGTCGCGGCTGGTGGGCGCTCTCGTCGGCTTCCCCCAGGCCGGTGCGGATATTCCGGTGCGCGTATCGTTCGAAATCCAGAACAAGCGGGAAGTGTGGACGCGGAACTTTGCCGGGCGCCGCTTCCGTTCGGTCCAGACCGCCGGCCGCGGCCGCAATGCCGGCCTGGTCGACGAGCGCTTCGGACCTTTCAGCTTCGGGCTGGCCCTCCTCGCCGAAGACGGCAGGCTCACGCTCGTCGTACGCAACTGGCGCTTCCTCGGCCTGAGACTGCCGCGTTTCCTCGCCCCCTCCGGCGACAGTTTCGAGAGCGCCGAGGACGGACGATTCAACTTCCATGTCGAGATCGCCCATCCCCTGTTCGGCCTGATCGTGCGCTACAAGGGCTGGCTGGTGGCGGAGCCCCGGAGCTGAGGGGAGGCAAAGCGCGGTTTCCGATCGGACAATCGATCGATGGTCATACTTACACGGCAGCTTCTTCACCCTCCCCTGGAGGGGGAGGGTCGGCCTGAAAGGCCGGGGTGGGGAGAAACTACGCAGTGCCTGACGATAAAGACGCTAGATTCTTTGCACAGACGCTACCCCACCCCGAAGCTTCGCTTCGACCCTCCCCCTCCAGGGGAGGGTGAAGAAGGTGGCGCCGAGATCACATCGCCTTCATGGCCTTGTGGTGCTTCTTCATCATCTTCTTCTTGGCCATTTTCTTCATCGGCTTCTTCATGGTGTCGCCCTTCATGGCATCACCCTGCATCGCATTCGGTTTCATCGTTTGCGATTGCATCGTGTTCGTCTGCGGCATCGCGTCCTGGGCCTGCGCCAAGGGGGCGGCGGCGAAAGCAAGCCCCAGGCCCAGCAAGCCCGCGGAGGCGAGTTTGGCAATACGATCCATGATCCGTTCCTTTCTGTGATTGCGCCTCGGCGCAGGGGAAGCCGGACGAGCCGTCCGGCGGGTCGAAGAGCTGTGACGGTTCGAGGTTCCTCAGTCGGTTGCGGCAGCCTGGATGGCGCCGCCATCCGGCGCCTGCAGCAGGATCGCCGTGTGCTGGCCGGCGGGCGCCCGTGCGATCGGCAGATCGAGTGCCTCGCCCTTCCAAAGTCCGAGCCGGACCAGATCGTGCACGACATTCTTGTGAGCCAGGGTGCGGCCGGCATTCTCGCCGGCGCGTACCGGCACCTCGACCTGCCTCGGGTCATAGCGCACCAGCCAGATGTCGAGGCTGGCCGGAGGCGAGGCCTGGCTGCCGATGACGACATGGCCGCCCGAGACGGCCAGGCTCGGACCTGCTCGCAACACAGCCGCGCCCGCGATCGCCGCATCCAGCTCGACAAGCTCGTTGCCGACCAGGGACGCCCGGCCATTCACCACCATCTGCGGCGTGAAGGGGCCGCTCTGTCCGAGAGGCTTCTCATAGGCGATCTGGCGCTGCGTGTAGTCAGGGCGCGCGAAGACGTCCTTCCAGCCCAGCCGGTCCCAATAGGTGACACCGAAGCTCAGGGCCAGCACGCCGGGGCGCCGGCTGATCGCGGCCAGATTGGCATTGGCCGGCGGACAGGACGAGCAGCCCTGGCTGGTGAAGAGCTCCACCACGGTGAGCCGCCCCGCCTCGGCCGGCGCAACACTGCCGAGCGGCAGCAGGACCAACCCCAATCCCAGCGGAGCCAGCCGCCACAAGCCGGTGCGCGGCCTCCTGGTCGATCTCCTCATCAATGGCCTCATCAGTATTCGACCCGAGCGAGGGCCGCTTCCTAGGAGTTGTGGACTCTTGGGATTCCCAAGAGTGGGGGGTATGTGATTCAAAG